>NZ_JBSFBM010000018.1:0-38575 GCF_053592955.1 Micromonospora sp. NPDC002411
CGCGGCGATGGCTCCGGTGTAGCCGGCTCCGAGGACGACGATGCGGTGTCTCATGGTGGCGCTCCTGTCTCGGCGGTGGTCGCTTCCTGAACCGGCGCTCGCCGAGCACCTCGGGGCCGCCACCCGACGCGCCGACGCGCTGCCCTTCACCGACCTGCTGCCCGAGCGGCGGTGGGCCGAGTCCGCCGGCAACGGTCTGCGGACGGTGATCGGCCGGGCCGGCACCGCCCCGCTGACGTTGGCCTTCGACGACGCCACCCCGCACTGGCTGGTCGGTGGGCGCACCGGCGCGGGCAAGACCGTCTTCCTCCTCGACGTCCTCTACGGGCTGGCCGCCCGCTACTCGCCGGCCGAGTTGCAGCTCTACCTGCTCGACTTCAAGGAGGGCGTGAGCTTCACCGAGTTCGTGCCCACCGGCCGGGACCCGTCCTGGCTGCCGCACGCCCGAGCCGTCGGTATCGAATCCGACCGCGAGTACGGCCTCGCCGTCCTGCGCGAGCTGCGCCGGGAGGCGCAACGCCGGGCCGGTGCGCTCAAGCGGCACGGTGTCACCAAGCTCGCCGACCTGCCCCGGGACAATTCGCTGCCCCGCATCGTGGCGGTCGTCGACGAGTTCCACGTGCTGCTGGCCGGCAACGACGCGCTGGCCCGCGAATCCGTGGACCTGCTGGAGGAGTTGGCCCGCAAGGGCCGCTCGTACGGCATCCACCTGGTGCTGGCCAGCCAGAGCATGACCGGCATCGAGGCCCTCTACGGTCGGGCCGAGGCGATCTTCGGGCAGTTCGCGTTGCGGGTGGCGTTGCCTGGCGGGGGTGGGGTGCTCGACCAGCTCAACGACGCCGCCGCGGCCCTGCCGATCGGCTCCGCGGTGGTCAACACCGCCGCCGGCGCGGTCGGCGCCGACACCGTGCTGCGGTTCCCCGACGCGCACGCCGCCGCCGCTGACCTGGCCGCGTTGCGCCACGAGCTGTGGCAGGCCCGTCCGCCGGGTTCGCGGGCACCGGCGGTCTTCAAGGGGTACGAGGCCGCGCGGGTCGAGAACGACCCGACCTTCGCCGGACTGCGTCCCGGCGGCCGGCGCCCGATGGCCCTGGTCGGCCGTACCGTCGACGTGCACGGCACGACCGCCCTGTTCCTGATGGACGCAACCCCCGGCCGGCACCTCGCCGTGGTGGGCACCGCGCCGACCGGCGCGGACGTGCTGCGCGCCGCGACGGTGAGTCTGGCCCGCCAACACGCTCCCGGTCACGCCCGGTTCCAGGTGGCCTCCCTGGTCACCGCCGCCGACCCGGTAGCCGACGACACCGAGGCCGTCCTCCGGGCGGCCGGTCACCAGGTGTCGCGTCTCGACGCGGCCGGGCTGCGCGACCGGATCGCCACCCTGGCCGGTGAGCCCGACGGTCGCGAGTACCTGGTGGTGTTCGGTATGGACGCCGCCGCGCCTGTTCTCGGTGCGACCGACCCGGGCACGTTCCGCTCCGGCCTGGACGACCTGCGCGAACTCCTGCGCCAGGGCCCCGGGCAGGGGGTGCACCTGCTCGGATGGTGGCGCGGGCTGCGACGCCTCGCCGACGACCTCGGCGGCACCCAGAACCGCGACGACATCGCCTGCCTGGTCGCCCTCAACGTGCCCGGTCCCGAGTTGGCCCTGCACCTCGGGACACACGACCTGGCCTACACGCCCCGCTCCGACCGGGCGCTGCTGATCGACCGGCACGACCAGCGCACCCGGCTGATCGTCCCGTTCGCCGGCGACGGGCACGAACCGGACGGGGAGCGGTGACAGTGTCCTTCGAGGAGTACGCGGCGCTGGCCCGACAGCTCTCCGAGCAGCGCCGCGCCGGCGAACAGCACGCCGCCACCGAGGCCGCACGCCGCCGTGACCTGCACGCCGCCGTCGACTACCTCCAGCAGCGGCTGACCGCCCAGGGGCACCGCCTCGACCAGCTCGGCCGCGCGATCGGCATCGACCAACCGCCACCCGGCCCACCGTCCAGCGTCGGGTCGGCCCCTTCCACACCACCGTCCAGCGCCGGATCGGCCCCGTCCACCCCACCCGGGACCGGGGACGGGGGAGACGCCGGCGCAGCCGGCGCGCCGGGGCAGGTGGGGTTCGGGGCGTACCCCGAGTTGCTGGCGGGGGAGGCTCGGCTGGCGTTGCCGACGGCGGTGAGCCCGGCGGGCGTCGGGGTGCCGGCGCAGCGCGCGGCGGCGGTCGACCCGACCGTCGAGTTGGAGCTGGCCCGGCGGATGGCCGACGAGGCCGACCGGCACGGGCAGCAGGCGGAGGTGCTGGCCCAGCGACCGGCGCTGCTACCGACGTGGTCACCGTTGGCGCGGGCGGTCGCCGTCTACGCCGGGTGTGGTGCTGCCGCCGGGGTGCTGGTGCTGGCCCTGGTGCTCGCCTCCGGGGTCGGTCTGGTCGACGGGTTCACCCTCGGCGCGTGGATCTGCGCGGGGTTGCCGGCGGTGGCGTTCTTCGGTGGGTACCTGGTGCTGGGCCGGTGGGGGCGACCCGCCATGGTGGCCGGCACCCCGCCGCGGTATCTGCCGCTCGGGTTCCTGATCTGTTTCCTGGTGGTGCCGATGGCCTACTGCGCCTACCTGCTGCTGGTGCGCGGGTTGCGCTGATCCCTGCGATTTCTGTCATTTCTGCTGGTCCGATTCCGACCGTGTTGACCGCGACACACGCGTGAATTATTCACGTGAGCTTCAGGGTGAGTCGGGCGTTGTGGCTGTGGTTATAGTCGATGTCCAGACACGCAGTTCGCGCGCGATGAGGAGGTCCGGTGATTCGTTGGGCCGGAACGAATGCTCTACGGTTCGTGCTCGCCGGGGTGATTGCCCTCGCGTTGCTCGCGCTCGTCGGCGTGCTCGTCCTCAAGCAGCGCGAGCCCGATCCATCGCCAGCTGGTAGGCCGACCGCGACCGCGAATGCCTGCCCGGGGATATTGACTGCGGAAACGGACGAGTGCCTTGGTCCGATAACCGACAGTGCCACGCTGGATCCCGCAATAAGGCCGGTCGCCGACAAAATTATGGCCGTTAACCGAGAGGTCGAGAAGAGCTCTTCGCGCTACGTCCGGATCGTTTTGTTGGTGCCGCTGAGCGTGGCCCGCCCGCCGGCCGCCTCGGCGATGTCCCTCGACCAGATCAGGTTCAGTCTGCAGGGCGCGTACGCGGCCCTGCAGAGGGCCAACAGCTCGTCCGCCTTCGGCGACAAAAACGCGCCTGCCGTGCAGTTGCTACTGGTCAACCAGGGCAGTCGGCAGCCGTTCCACGTCGAGCTCGTGGACCAGATCGTGGCCCTGCGCACTGCCGAGAACCCGCTGGTCGCGGTCGTCGGTCTCGGCTCCAGCTTCCAGGGCAGCAAGGACGTGGCGGCGAAGCTGTCGGCGCGGGACGTCGGCATCCCGATGGTCGGGGCGGTCACCTCGGCGACGGACTTCAACGCGGTCTCGTACCCGACGTTCCACAGCGTGTCACCGAGCAACATGGACTACGCGTTGGCGTTGAAGGATCTCCTGGACAAACAGCGCGACGTGCTGCCCCTGCGCAGCGGCATGATCGTCGCCGACCAGAACGACGACCCGTACCCGCGGACATTGACGGCGGCGTTCACCGAGGTGCTGAAGGATCACATCAAGACCGGATCGCCTCCCTTCAACGGCGGGACGGTCGACAGTCCCGCCACCCCGAACGTCTTCACTCCGGTGGTGTTGAACCTGTGCAACGCGGTCGTCGACCCACGCCTGCAAACAGACACGGTGTTCTTCGCCGGCCGCGTCGCCGACTTCCCAAGCTTCGCCGAGGCGCTCAAGGTGCGGAGCTGCCGCAAACATCCGCTGACCATCATGGTCGGTGCCACCGGCTTCCAGCTCACGCCCCAGCAGGTGGGTCTGCTGGACGAGGCCAACGTGTCGGTCATCTGGGCCTCCTCGGCGGACGCGCCGGCCTGGGTCGCCAACCGACCCGGCACACCGGACGGCTTCGCGGACTTCCTCAAGGCGCACCGCGACGCGGGTTTCCGCGACGACTCCCTCAACGACGGGTACGCGATGATGCACCACGACGCCGTGGCGAGCGCCGTCCGGGCGATCCGGGTGGCCGCCCTGGGCAACAGCGTGCCGGGCGTCGCCGACGTGCAGACCCAGTTCGGCAACCTCGCGCTGGCGCACCAGGTCCACGGCGCGTCCGGCACCCTGTCGTTCGGCCTGCGGGCGAACGGCGACGGGCGGGCCACCGGCAAGGTCGTGGCGTACCGGCAACTCGGCCGGACCGGCCCCCGACTGCCCGCCGACGTCGCGCCGTACCTCACCCGGTGACGCCGCCAGCGGGCCGACCGTCGCCCGCGTCGGGCACCAGCCAGTGTCGGCTGCGCGGGTCCTCGTAGGCGTCTACCCACTCGTTGGGCCGCCACAGCCGTACCCTGCGCATCCCGCCCTGCGGCTGGAACCCGAGCATGGTCAACGCCAACCCCAGCTCCGCCGCCGCCAGCACGACCATCGCGCCGCCGACGACCGGGCTCAGCACCCCACGTGCTCGGGCCAGATCCCACCCGACCGCGACGAGCGCCGCGACGGAGAGCACTGCCAGCATCGCGCCAGTCGCCCGTTCGGCCCGGTGCCGGTCGACCCGCTGCGCCCGGAACACCGGGACGACGGCCGAGGCGGACTGGTGACGCCAGTCCGCTTCGAGGCTCGCCCAACGGGCCGGGTCGGTGGCCTTGGCCGCCAGGAAGCGGTTGATGTCCGGCGCTGCCAGCCCGACCTCCTGAGCCCAGCACAGCAGCGTCACCAGGTTCGACTGTCGGTCCAGCCCGCGCCGGAACGGGTACACCTGCTGCCGCAGGAGCGCGGTGGCGAACCTCGGGTGCGCGGCCGGTTGGCGCTGCAACGCCGCGAAACACGCCGGGTCGGTGGCGAGCCGGAGCAGTCGGTCGACCAGCGCCACGAGCGACTGGTCGTCGGCGGCGGCACCCTCGGCGGTACGCAGACACCGCCACAACGGTTCGACGAACCGCGGATCGTCGGGTACGACGGCGACCAGGCGGACGACCATGGAGCGGCTGACCGAGCTCTCGCCCAGCCGTTCCACGAGCATCGTCATCACGTCGAGCAGCGTCTCGTGGGTGCCCCCGAGCGCGTCCGCCGCGTCCGCTCCTCCCGCGACCTTGGTCAGCCAGGTGAACGCCTGTTCCCGGGCGGCGTCGCGGATCGCCGCGCGGGGGGACGCCGTGGCGCTCAGGACCGCTGCCAGGGCGGGGAGCATCACCGCCGGCGCGGGGTCACGCAGTGGTTCGGCCATCCGATCGAGTACGGCGAACCCGACCGGGTTGAGGCAGTCCGCCCCGGCCAGGCAGGCGCAGGCGAGCACCGGGTCGATCTCGGCCAGTTCCCCGATGAAGTCGGTGACGACCGACTGGTCCGCGACGGCCGTGTAGAAGAGCACCACCCGACGCCACTCGCGTTCCATCACCCGCTCACGCAGCAGTCGCAGGCCGTCGTCGCCCTGGCGGAGCAGTTCGGAGGCGACCAGGTGCTCCTGCAGCGAGCGGTGCACGAACTCGTACTGCCCGTCGGCGACCCGGCTGAGCAGCCCGGACCGGTCGATGATCTCGTCCACGAACTCGCCGGCCCGGCCGTGGAGGGTCTGCCGGAGCCGGTCCCCGGTCGCGGACACGAACTCGACGAGCGCCAGCCGGCTGAACGGCCCGAACCCCTGCGGGCCGAGCGCCGCCCGCAGCGCGAACTCCCGCAGAACCCGCAGCTTGTCGGCTTGGTCGAACTCGTTCACACCGGTGGTGAGGCCGTCGGCCCGGAAACTGTGCCGGCCGAGCATCTCGTCGATCATCTCGTCGTACAGCCGGGCGGTGGAGTGCGCGATGGCGGGGAACTTCCGGCCCGCGTACAGGCCCACCGACATCGAGAGGACCAGTGGGTTGCGGTGCAGGCCCAACGTGCCCGAGGAGCGGAGTTGCTGCATGAACCGCTGTGGCCCGTCGACCTCCGGGAACCGGTCCGGGAAGGCCCGCAGGTAGGCGAGTATCTCGGTGTCCCGCAGCGGCGCCAGCGCATAGCTGCGGTGTGCTCCGAACCGCTCCGCCTGCCAGTCCTCGGCGATCCGCAGGAAGGTGAGCCGCCGACAGGTGATCACGATCCGGGCGTTGGCGGTGGGCAGCTCCGGTGTGTGGTCGCTGAGGAACCGGTACACCTCGTCCCGCACTGCCGCGTACGTCGTCGGCGTCACCTCGTCCAGCCCGTCGAGCAACACGACGCAGCGGCGCTGCTGCAACACCTGGGCGAGGAACTGGTCGGCCTCCTCCCTGGTCAGGGCAAGCCCTTTCTGTGACCGCAGCATGGCGAGGATGTAGTCGGTGAGCGCCCCGGGTTGCACGACCCCACGCAGCAGCCGTACCGGCACCAGGAACGGCACCTCCCGGTCCCGGCCCGTCCCACTGCGACCGTCGACTCCGCCCAGCGCCGCGATCCCGAACGCCTTGAGCGTCGTCGTCTTGCCGGACCCGGCGTCACCGAGGAGCACGACGTGCCCGGCCCGGTCGGCGATTCGTTCGGCGGCGTCGGCGGCACGGTCCGGCTGCCCGTCCTCGGTGACGAACAACGGCACCAGGGTCCGTTCGAGCCGCAGTGTCTCCGGTGCCGCCAGGTACGGGTTGTACACCTGGTACTCCTCGACGAACCACCGGCGGTACCGCTCCTCCGGAGCACCACGTCGGAGCTGCCCCATCCGTCGCACCACCCAGCCCGACAACGCCACTGCGGTCACCGCAGCGCTCATCAGCGGATCCACCTTCTGGATCCATTCGAGCACCGCCCCCAGCCACTCCAGCATGTCCACGTACCAATGGTGCGCCATTCCTGTCACGAAGCGTTACTGAGCGGTCACGACTCACCGGGGTTGTTCTGTTCGCTGTGAAGTCGCCGTCGGGCGCTGTAGCGCGCCGCACACCCGGGCACCACAGCGTCCACATTGGTGCCGTAATCTCCCCGCCCGAGCGCCGTGGGTGCGCAGTCGTTCGGGATCGCGAGATTCACGCCTAGACGTCTCGGCGAACGGCAGGTCGAAAGGTTGGGCAGGACAGTGCAGGGACAGGCGTCCACCACCGTCGAGGTGGAATCCGTTCGGGACAGTGCGACAGCCGAGGCGGCCACGCCACGAGCCGATCAGGAGTCGGGGCTGACCGTCGTCGCGGCGTCGCAGCAGGCCGGTCCCGGGGCGGTGCTCGCAGGGTTCGGGCTGATCGCCGCCGGAGCTGTCGCCGCCTGGGCGATCTGGCGTAGCGGTATCTCCGCCGCGAAGATCCAGCCGGAGGACTCCACGGCTGTCTTCCTCACCCTCCTGGTGTTCGCCGCGGCTGTCGAACGGATCCTGGAACCGTTCTCACGCTGGCTGCCCGGACGGGCCGCCGAGGCCGCGTTGGCACGAGCGGTGGCCGAGGTGGACGCCCGGACCGACGGCCCGACCGAGGCCGACCGCGAGGCGGTCGCCACGGCCACGGCGACGGTGGCGCGGGCCAAGGCGAACCGCACGGTCGTCGCGTGGGGCCTTGCGAGTGGGCTGGCCACCGTGGCGTCCAGCGCCGGCGGGTTCTACATCCTGCACGCGGTCGCAGGCGCTGACTGGAACGGGGTGGCGATCTGGATCGACGCCATCGTGACCGGTGTGATGGTCGGCAGTGGCACCAAGCCACTGCACGACCTGATCAACCGGGTGCAGAACGGGCCGCCCTCAGCGGCGTGATCCACCGTTGTCGTCGCAGTCAGGGCTGGTCCGCATTCTGGGGATGCCTCGACTGCGGCGATGTCGTGTCGATTATCCCGGCTGCTCGCTGTGGTAACTGAGGCGTCCGGTGTCGCTGAACTCCTGCTCCGTGGTGGACAAACCGAAGACGCGGCAGGTGCAGCCGTCGCCGGGTTGCTTCGCTGACGCTTCGGCGTAGTACCAGACCTGGCCCACCTGGGCAGTGAACGTCCGAGTGGTACGCGGCGGCATCTCGATCGCCCGGTGAGGCTGGCACTCGGCGTCGAAGAGCCAGAGCACGTACGGCTCACTGAACGTCGAAACAGTTCCCCGTACCGGGTCTCCCCACCGGTCCGCCGGGATGTCCCGCAGGAACAGCGCCGCTGCCTCCTGGCCCTTGAGGTGCACGACGCAGTCCCGGCTGACCTGGCTCTGCGGTGACGATGCCGGTGTGGGCGTGGGCCTGTCGCGCAAGCCCCAACCGTCTCCGGTCACCTGCGGAATAGCGAGCAGGAGGGCCAGCAGCAGCGCGAGACCACCGCCCAACCCGACGGCGAGAGCCAACCGACGTCGGCCGGGCGGTCTGCTGGGCGTGCCCGCAGGTGTCACGTCGCCGCCCCCATCCCGCGCTGGCCATCACCCTCGCCGGCTGCGGAGTCTACGGCGCTTCCCGCCCCGGCACCGCCCCGCGAACCCGGTCCCGGATCCGCGTCCTGTCGGTCTCCTGCCGTTCGGCGTCCTGCGTCGATGCGTCGACGGCCTGCGCGGCGGCAGCGAGGATCTCGTCGCGTTCGCTGTCGGTGAGACCTTCGTCCTCAAGGAGTCCGAGCAGCAGCACCGTCCGGGCAACGACCGCCGCCGCGCTGTCGGGCACCGGTTGGCGCTCGCCGAGTGCCGCCCAGACCAGCGCCTCGGCCAACACCGGATCGACGTCGTGCCCGCCGGCGTCGTAACGTTCCCGCGCGGACGCCACGAACCGGATCACCGGGGCCCGATCCTGCCCCGCGACGAACCGCCGCCGTACCGCCACCAGCAGCGCACCGGCGAGCAGATCACCGTACCGCCGCCAGTCCCGCTCGGTGAACCGACGTAACCGCCGTTCGTGGCCCCGCAGCCGCCCGGTCAGCAGGCCTCGTAGCGCCGCATGCGGATCGGTCACCATCGTCGCCCCCTGATCATCATGCGTGCCCTCCGCTGTCGATGTCTCCTGGCCACCAGGGCACTCGCCGCGTGGCAGCCGCAGGCGATCTGCTCGGCGCGGACCCTGTCGCTGTCGGCGTCGCGGGTGTCGCTGGCGTTGCGGATGTCGCTTGTGGTGCTGTCCGCCCGGTGGGCGTCGCCGCTGGTCGTGGTGCCACCGCTGCGTCCCGGCGGTGCCGCCAGCACTTTGATCAGCGCCGCCACCGCCTGGTCGATCCGGCGGCCGCCGACCGCGAGCAGGGCACCGACCAGGTCCAACCGGGTGATGGCCGCCGTGAACTGCCGGGCCGCGACCGCGTCCGCCACGATTCGGGTACGCCGAAGCTGGTCCTCGGCCACACCCAACCGCCAGCGGACACGGGCGGCCAACGCGACGGCCCGATCCGCGTCGACGCGAGCGGAACGCAGGCCGGCGAGCAGGTCACCGACCGAGCTTCCCGGCGATCGCGTGTCCGAGCCTTCCTGCGATCGCCTGGCCGAGGTGCCCGGTGACCGCGTGTTCAAGCTTCCCGGCGGTTGCCTGGCCGAGGTTCCCGGCGGTCGCGTGCTCGCGGCCAGGCCGGCGTAGACCAGACTCAACGCTCGCCAGCACTCCGTGACGGCGTCCTGCCAGGGCAACCGTCGGCCGAGCGGCCCCGCCCCATGTAGGTGCGCGCCGGCCCGGTCGGCGGCGGAGATCGTGGCCAACCAGGCGTCACGCAAGTCGTCCACGGTGTCGGTGCTCATTCGCCCGCCTCGGCGCTGGACTTCACCAGAAGGGCGAAGCGCACATCCGTACAGGGGTAGTCGACTCCGCACTCGCAGAGCCAGCGACGCACCACGCGCGGCGGATGAGCGAACAGGACATCGTCGGCGTCTTCGACGTCCTGCGCGGAGACGAGGCGAGAGCGTCGTTCGGGTGCGGCTGGTGGTTCGGTGGGGGATTCGTCGGGTCGATCGGGCATCGGAGGCTCCCGTCGGGTCGTACTCCTTGCTGTTCATGGCGTTGCTGGGTGCTGCTGGCATGGCGTGGGGTGGCGTGCGGGCACACCCCGGCACGCCCGGCCGGAAGGGGGGACCGACCGACCGGACGCTCTCTGCGCGGTGGGAACGACCAGCTCCGGTTTGCAGACCTGGGAGCCAGCCGTTTCGAACTTTACACAACTAGTCACGGATAGCAAGCACGACAAAACGTTACTTGTCACGAGTAGTAGCGCGTGATCAAATGACGGGGCAGACCTGGGAGTCCATATGCCCGTCAAACCAAAGTGGGAGCGGCTCGCGGACCACATCCGGGGCCAAATCGAGTCAGGAGAGCTCGCGCCGGGGGACCAGTTGCCGTCCACCGTGCAGCTCAAGGCTCAGCACGGCGTTTCGACGACCGTCGTTCGGCAGGCCATCCTGGTCCTTCAGACGCAGGGTTGGGTGCAGGGCGTTCACGGCCTCGGCGTGTTCGTTGCTGAGCGCTGACCGCTGAGCGAGCCCGAATGTGGGGCGTCTACCCCAGATCTTGGACAGTTTCCGTTCATGAGTAACGGAAACTGTCCAAGATCTACCCGTTGCCGCACCCAGTCGACGTCTCGTCCGCCACTTCCGTCGACGAGGTGACGATTGAGCGAGCGGGCGGTCGCGCTGGGTGCGCGGATCTCGTACGCTCCCAGGTGGTCTCCGCCGGTGCGGTGGTGGAGGCGATGGTCGACCACGGGGAGGCGCGCGTGAGCGCAGCACAGATCATCGCGAGGTTGGCGGCGGCGTCGCAGAAGCTGGACGAGGCGAAGGCCAAGACCGCAGCGGCGGCACAGGACGCAGCCGAAGCGCGGGCACTCGTCGCTGGTGCCCTGGAAGGTGTGGCTGCGGGTCCGCTGGTCGGCATGATTGACGCGTACCGCCAGGCGCTGGCGCAGGCGTCCCAGGGTGGCGACCCGGCCAAGCAGCACGTCCAGGAGACGATCGCCAAGGTCCGAGCGCTGGGAAACTGACAACGGGTGGTGGCAGCGCAACCCACCAACCACCCGCAGCGGCGGACATCACCTTGCGGCCTGCGGTTCCGCGCTTGAAGCCGGCAATGGCCGACCGCGACGGACGACGCGAGGCACGGAGTCGAGAGGACCGGGAGGCGCCTCCGCCCACACGGCGGAAAAAGGTCAGCCCAGAGGCGATTGCTGTTGGTGGTTCATCGGCGGCGACAGCGTGGGCGACCGTTTCAGAGTTCTTGCCAGCTCTGCCGAAGGCAGTAGCCGGCGTCGTGCTCGGGGCGGTAGCCACCTGGGGATCCCTCAAGGCTTACAAGGCGAGGTCGCACAACGACGGAGGTTCAGTTGAAGATCGATGAGCGAATCGAGCAGCTCGTCCGCGACGCGTTGCACTGGGCCGTCAAGCGGCAGCCGGGCGAATTTGACGAGGCACTGAAGATGTTCTCCGACGAGCCAACGCGGCGGTCGGCCATGGAACTGCTCGTCGCAATCTCTGCCTTCGTCAGTGCTGACATCTGCGCGGGAAGACCATCACCACAACAAGTACAGGAGTTGGCCGCCGAGGTTGCCGAGGCCGAGGCCTGGAGCTCCGTGACCGGTGGCGAAGTCGAAGCCTTCCTCAGTGCCGTGCTGACCGGCCGACCGCTGTCGGGAGTGCTGCCAGCCGTAAGCGCAGTCGTTCTTGCCTTCGTTGTGGCGGCGAGTCTCCTGTCGCTGCGCCCGAAGGACGAGGGGGAGTGGTGGTTCAACTATCTGGACAAGGTGGAGGCGGCGATTGAGGCGGCCGGCTGATGGGCGCGCCTGATTCGGATGCCCGCGACGGTGGGGACCTGGACGGCTTCCACATCGGCCACCTGCCATCGGGCATCGGGGACCTGGTTTCGGACTTCGCCTCCGAGTGGGAGGACGTCAGCTTCGCCACTCGTGTCTGGGAGCGCCAGGTTGAGGACGGCCATCGGGTCGACCTGCGGGTGCACGTGCTCCGGGGTGAGCGGCTCGGAACTCTCGCCGAGCTACGCGACTTCCTGGCCGAGTATCACGAGCGTGATCCTGCGGATTGGGAGTTGACCGAATTCCAGCATGTCGACAGCTCTGGTCTCATCGGTGCCGCTGAGGCGTTCTGGCTGGCGGCGCCCGGTGTCGCCGTCGACGTGCTGGTCGATCAGGAGCGTTTCACCACGGACACCCTGCGGGCAGTCACCCAAGGAATCACCGCGCCCGAGAGCCCTGCGGCTTCGCCGACGTGCGTTCGACGATGACCAGGGGAATCTCCCGCTCGGTGCCCTTCTGGTAGCGCGCGTACGTCGGGAAGACCTTCGTCATCACCGGCCACAGCCGGGCGCGCTCCTCGGCGGTCGCCGTCCGGGCTCTGGCGGCGAACCGCTCCGCGTCGACCTGGATTTCCACGGTCGGGTCGGCGCTCAGGTTCAGGTACCAGGCCGGGTGCTTGTCCGCGCCTCCGTTGGACGCCACCAGCAGGTGGTTGTCGCCGTCGCGTCCGTACATCAGGGCGGTGCGCCGCAGCGTGCCGGTGCGGCGTCCGCGGGTGGTGAGCAGCAGCGAGGGTACGCCGTGGAAGGTGCCGCCGTCCGCGCCGTCGGTCTGCACGTAGCGTCGGATGTGGCTGGCGACCCAGCCGACCGGGCTGTCCTCGACTGCTTCGTGCTGATCCTGCTCGGTCACGGCATTGCCTCCTCGGAAATTACGACGGGCTGCCGTCAGCCGCGCGAGCGGGGCAGGCAGCACTTCTTGTACTTGCTACCCGACCCGCACCAGCAGGCGTCGTTGCGGCCGGGTGGCCAGGCGGTCACGCCGGCCTCGTCGAGGCTGTCGGCGTACTCGTCGAGGGTTTCCTCCTCGGTGGGATCGCTGCCGGCGCGTTCCGCGAAGGCCGCCAGGCCCGCGACCGTGCCGGCGACCACGCCCAGGTCGGTGCCGCCCAGCCCGGAGGCCTCGATGAACGCTCGTTCGGTCTGGGCGCGGTGCTCGTCCCAGGTGGGCGGGTAGGTCTCGGCGAGCGCCGGCCACCGCACCAGCAGCGCATCGAACTCCGCCTTTGGCCAGAAGAGCAGCGTCGCCGGGCCGTCGTCCAGGGCGTCGAGCGCGTGGTCGCTCGCGGCGCGCAACCGGTCGGCGAGGTTGTCGTACTCGTCGTGCGGCAGGCCCAGTTCCGCACGCAGGTCGTGCCGTCGCTGAGTCAGGCCGAAGATCATGGCTGCGGCCTCGTCCTGGGCGTCCTCGGACTCGTGCTGCTGGGTGCGGGTCCGTTCCAGGATCGCGTCGAGTGCCCCGGTCAGCCACTCCAGCGCCGTCTCGGTGTGGTCGGACTCGACCAGCTCGTCGATCAGGTACGTGGCGTCGGGGCTGGTTTCCAGCAGCGGGCGGAGCGTGGTCAGCTCGGCCAGACCCTCGTCGGAACGGCCGAGGCGCAGCAGCAGGCCGCCGCGGACCGCCCGGGCGTACGCGTCCTCGTCAGGCTGTTCGGCGATGGCGCGGGTGGCCAGGGCGAGCGCGTCGGCGCGGTCACCGGCCTGCTCCAGGATGTCCGCGGCGACCAGCAGGGCGTACCCGGTGTCGGCCGGGTCCGCGACCCGGCCCTCGTCGACAGCGCCCACCAGTTCGGCGACGAGCGCGGCCGGGTCGGGGCTCCTGACGCCCAGGACGCCGATCTCGTCGATGCGGTCAGCGGTCAACAGTTCGGGCATGGACACATCCTGGAGACGGCGTACGGGCGGGAGTGGTCAGCCTATCCCCGGGTCGGTCGCACCCGGTGGAGCCGGAGCGGCCGACCACCACCGGGTTCCGTCGGCTGATCAGCGTTCGTCGACGAGTTGGATCTCCTCGGCCGTCGGGTGGTCGTCGACCAGCGCGAACGCCGCCGTGGCCGCAGGGCTGCCCGGTGCCGCCTCCCGTGCCGCCGCCAGTTGCTCGGCCGACTCCCACCGCCACACGCCCACCCACTGCCGGTCGTCGACGCGGCCGAGGCGGGCCTCGATCGGGCCGCCGACGGCCGCCCGGGTGGCCGAGACGAGGTCGGCGTGGCGCGTGGGCACCTGCTCGGCGTGAGCGGGGTCGGCGCTGAACCGTGTGATCACGAGCAGAGACATCGCTGTAGTTCCTCTCTAGAGTTGACTTCTAGTGACTTGTTCTAGAGATAATCTCCCGCATGAGCGATGTCAAGGGCTCGGGACTACGCAGCCAGAAGGCGCGACAAACCCGGCAGCGGATCCTGGCGGCCGCGCGGGAGTTGTTCGTCGAGCGCGGCTACGGCGCGACGAATCTTCAGGACGTGGCGGCGGCAGCCCAGGTGGCGGTGCAGACGATCTACTTCGCCTTCGGCAACAAGCGCACGCTGCTCAAGGAGCTGGTCGACGTCACAGTGGCCGGAGACGACGAGCCGGTGGCCACCATGGACCGCGAGTGGTTCCGTGCCGCCATGGCCGCCGGGACGGCCCAGGAGCAGTTGCGGGCGCACGTGGACGGCACCGCTGTGGTGCTGGACCGGGTCGCGCCGATCATCCGGATGCTCGATGCCGCCGTCGCCACGGACGCCGAGGTCGCCGCGATCTGGCCTCGGGGAGTCGACCCTCGGTACGTAGTGCACGAAGCCGCGGCGACGTCGCTGATGAGCAAGCCGGGCGCGCGTACCGACGTGTCCGTCGCGCAGGCGGCCGACGTGCTCTACGCCCTTCTCGGCCCGGAGCTCTATCTGCTTCTGGTACGGGAGCGGGGTTGGTCGCCGCAGCGCTGGGCGGAGTGGAGCTTCGCCACATTGAGCGCCCAGCTCTGCGTCACCTGACGGCGAAGCCCGGGACGGATGACCGTCCCGGGCTTCGACTGGCCGACGAACCTCAGCGGGTCGCGGGCATGGTGGCGAACTCGCCGGCTAGCTCCGACTCGAGGATCGTCGCGGTGGACGGCCCGCGACCGGCCGACGATCGCCGGGCGGACGGGACGGCCAGGGCCGCGAGGGTGGCCGCGACGGCGATCGCGGTGAGGAGGAGAAACCCCATGGTGAAGTCGGTCTCCCGGGGCAGGCCGCTGGCCTGCGGGTGAGCCGTGATCACGCCGCTGACGACGGCCGCGCCGATCGCGCCGCCGATGGTGCGGATGTTGGCGTTCATGCCGGTGGCCACGCCGGTCTGGCTGGCGGGCACGCTGGCGACGATCAGGTTGGCCATCGACGCGAAGGCCAGGCCGATGCCGAGACCGGCCAGGCCACCGGCGACGGCGACCTCCCAGCGGGTGTCGTGGGCGGTGGCCAGCATGGCGGACGCGGCCACGTTGAACGCGGCGCCGGACGCGAGCTGCGCCTTGGCGCTGAAGACGGCCTGGAGGCGGCCGGCGACGATGCCGGCGACGAACATCGCGACGAGCATCGGCAGCATGAGCAGACCGGCCTGGCTGATGCTGGCGCCGAAGCCGTAGCCGGCGATGGTCGGGGTCTGCACGAACTGCGGGAGGAACGCGTACACGGAGAACATCGACGCGCCGTAGAGCAGGGCGACCAGGTTGGTGGTCCACACGCCGGGCAGGCGCATCATCCGCATGTCGATCAGCGGGTTGGCCGAGCGCACCTCGGCGACCAGCCAGCCGGCCAGCAGCACCACGGCGAGCGCGAGCAGGCCGAGAACCCGGATGGAGGTCCAGCCCCAGGCCGCGCCCTGGCTGATCGGCAGCAGCAGCGCGACCAGCCAGCCGGAGAGCAGCACTGTGGCGCGCCAGTCGATGCGTCCGGGGGTACGGACCGGCGACTGGGGGATGAACAGGTGGGCGGCGACGGCGGTCAGGCCCACCACGACCATCGGGATCCAGAACAGCCACCGGTAGTCCAGTGCGGTGACGATCGGGCCGGCCAGCACGATGCCCAGGCCACCGCCCGCCGCGACGATCGCCGAGATGGCGCCGACGGCCGAGGAGACCCGCGCGGCCGGGAACTCGTCCCGGATGATGCCGAACGAGAGGGGGAAGACGGCGCCGCCGATGCCCTGTACGACGCGGGCGACGATGAGGACGCCGATGTTCGGGGCGATGGCGGCCACCAGGCAGCCGAGGGCGAGCGCGGCGAGCGACGCGACGAGCATCCGCTCCTTGCCGACCATGTCGCCGACCCGCCCGAGGATCGGCGTGAAGATCGACGCCGAGAGCAGGTAGGCGGTGAGCACCCAGGTCACGGTGTTCTGGGAGGTGTGCAGGTCCTGCTGGATGGTCGGCAGCACCGGGGTGATCAGCGACTGGAGCATCGCGAAGAACCCGGCGCCGGCCGCGAGCACGGTGAAGGTGAGCCGACGCGAGCTGCGTCGGGAGGTCACTGCCACGAGAGAAGACTCCTGATAACGGTACGGAGGGAGGTGTGTCACCCGTCGTCTCTGGCGGGCGGGCTTGTCGGGTCCGGGCGATCGGGGTGGCCAGGCGGCGGTCGTGCGGATCCCGAGGTAAGCTAACCGGAGGCAGGCCTCCGGCGATTCCGGAGGGGTGCCTCCACTAAGCTAGCGGAGGGATGCCTCCGGATGCAACCAGGTTGAGGTGACGCACGTCATGAGCAGCGCGGGGCAGGCGCCCGAGGTCTTCGCCCAGCGACCCAAGCGGGCCGATGCACGGCGCAACTACGACTCCCTGGTCGCCGCCGCCCGCGAGGCGTTCGCCGAGAACGGCGCCGCCGCCTCGTTGGAGGACGTGGCCCGGCGAGCCGGGGTGGGCATCGGCACTCTCTACCGCAACTTCCCGAGCCGGCGGCACCTGTTCGAGGCGGTCTACGTCGAGGAGGTCCGGGCGTTGAGCCGCTCTGCCGAGGACCTGGCCGAACTGCCACCGTGGGACGCGCTGGTCGCCTGGCTGCACCGCTTCGTCGCGTACGTCGCCACCAAGCGGGCGCTCGCCGAGCATCTGCTGCACGACTCCGAGATCTTCCAGAGCTGCCGGACGGAGATCTACGCCGCCGGCGAACCGCTGATGCGGCGGGCCCAGGCCGCCCGCGTGGTCCGTGACGACATCGGCTTCGACGACGTGGTGCGGCTGATCAGTGGCCTCACCATGGCCCAGTTCCCGTCACCCGAGCAGCGCGACCGGGTGCTCGGCGTGGCCCTGGACGGGCTGCGCCCGCCGGCCACGTCGAGCTGACCGCCGTCCGGTCAGCTGTCGACCAGCAGTAGCCACTCGTCGTCGAGGCGTTCCGTCACCGTGCCCGCCGGCCAGCGGTGGCCGGCGTCGACCATCGCCCGCGCCTGCTCCACCTGCGGTGGTCGGCTGAACTGCGCGTCACGGAAGCTGGCCATGCTGTGGAACCGGGCCCGACCGAAGTTCGCGGCGTCGGTGAAGCGGGCCCTGTCGAACAGCGCCTCCGCGCCGAACACCGTCCAGCGGAACAGCGCCATGTTCGTGAAGCGGGCGGAGTGGAAGGTGGCCGACCCGCCGAACTCGGTGTGCTCCATCGACAGGGCGCCGTCGAAGACGGCCTCCCGGAACGTCGCGGCGTCCTCGAAGCGGGTCGCGTCGAAGCTGGTCGGCTGGCCGAACGTCGCCCGGCGGAACGAGGTCGGGCCGGCGAAGCCGGCTCGCCGGCAGGACAGGCCACCGGTGAAGGCGGCCCCGTCGAAGCTGGCCTGGCCGACGCCCCGAACCCCGTCCAGCATGACCTCGCCGTCGGCCGTCAAGCCCTCGAAGGTCACGTCACCGAAGGTCGCCGACCCGAGCAGGAGACGCCCCCGCGCCGTCGCGCCCGCGAAGGTCGTCGCGCCGGTGAACACCGCGCCGGTGAAGGTCGCGTCGACGAGCGTGCAGCCGGCGGCGTCGAAGTCGACCAGCCGGGCACCGACCAGGTTCAGCGCGACCTCCGGCCAGTGGGCCGCGTCGTCCGCGCGTAGGTGCCGGGTGAGCACACGCTGCGCGGTGCGCCGGACCTCCGTCTCGCGCGGCTCGTCGTCGGGCGCCGGCATCCGCAGGTACGCGCAGAGCACCGCCGCGATCGTCGTACGCTGCCCCGGATTGTCCTGACCGAGGCGCTCCAGCGCGTGCAGGCCACCGAGACGTACCGCCGCGCTGTCGTTGCCGAGCAGCTCGACCGCCCGGGTGTAGAGCTCGGTCAACCGCCGTTCCGCCGCGTCGTGCTCGGCGGCCGAGGATTGCCGGTCCTGGTGTCGTTGCGCGGCCTCGGCCACCGACTCGGCGTGCGCCTGGACCCGGTCACGGTGCGCCTGGTCGCGGGCGGCGACGCTCTCCTGGTGTCGCTGGGCGCGCTCGGTGATCCACTGACGACGGGCGGCCAGCAGCAGGGCGAGCCCTCCACCGGTGCCGGCGACCACTGTCAGGCCGGTGCGGATCGCGTCGATGCGCAGCGTGGCCCGGGTGTCCGGCTGGGTGGCCCGGCCCGCCTCGGTGAGCAGCAGATCCAGCACCAGCCAGCCCAGGGCGGCGGCGATCAGCAGGCCGACCAGGACCAGCCACCAGGGCATCACCCGTAGCTGGCGCTCGGGGGGTTCGTCCGTGGCCACGGCCACAGCATGCCATCCGCCGCCACAACCCAGGGGTACGCGCCAGCGCAGCCGTCCGATGTGGAGGGCCGGCGAATTGCCGGTTTGCGCCCTCGGCGGGACAACGGGTTACCGGCGCGTAACAAGTCATTGACGTTGCCGAATTGTTGCGGGGATGATCGTCGCACGGTCGACCGGACACCCCCACCCACCTGCCCGGTTCGCCGGGTGCCTCCCCCCGGAGGTGCAGCCATGCTGCTCCGAAAGACCGCCCTCGTCGTGTCCGTCGCCGTCGCCGCCCTGATCGCCTCCGCCGGCACGGCGACCGCCGCCCCCGCCCCCGCTGCCCCGACCGCCACCGCGGCCAACCCCGTGATCGTGGTCGGCGGGCTCAGCGGCGTCGCCGTCGCGTACGAGCCGATCGCCGCCCGGCTACGCGCCGACGGCTACCGCGCCTTCATCTACCAACTGCCCGGGCTGGGCCTCGGCGACATCCCCACCTCCGCCCGCGCGTTCGCCACCTACGTCGACCAGGTACGCGCCAGCACCGGCGCGTCGACTGTGGACGTCGTCGCCCACTCCGAAGGCGGCCTGGTCAGCCGCTACTACCTGAAGCGGCTCGGCGGCACGGCCGCCGTCGGTCGCTACGTCAGCCTGGGCACACCGCAGTACGGCACCTACGTCGCCAACATCGTGGCGTTCCTCGGCCTCGGCAGCTGCGCCGGCATCGTGGCCTGTCAACAGATGACCATCGGCTCGGCGTTCCTCGCCGACCTCAACGCCGGCGACGACACCCCGGGGGCGGTGCGCTACACCACCATCCGCACCCTGCAGGACGAGCTGGTCCGGCCGACCGGCAACGCCGTGGTCAACGACGGCGCGACAAACGTGCTGATCCAGTCGTACTGCCCGCTGCGGGTGGTGGGGCACCTCGGTCTGGTGCTCGACGGCACGGCGTACACCATCGTGCGCGGCGCCCTGGTCGACGGCCCGGTGCGACCCAACTGCCTCGCGCTCTGACCCGGCCCGTGGGGGTGGTCCCGACGGGACCACCCCCACTGTCACGAGCCGGTGAGTGTCGGTTGCCCGACGTTCCCGGGAAAGGGTGTGGCAGGCATCGGATGTGCTCGATAGCCTGCTGCGGCTGTCCATTGGCGACAGAGGAAGTGACATTCGCGAAGGAGCAGCGCGCATGACCGAGCCGCACACCGTGCCGCCGGAGAACACCCCGCCGACAGTGCCGCAGCTCGACGTCCGGGCCGCCGAGCCGCCGGCCGCCGACCCGCAGTCGACCGGCGGCGGGTTCTCCGACCGCCCTCCGGGTTATCCCAGCGCGCTGGTCTGGCTGCGCGCCGGGATCCTGCGGGACTGGCGCGGCGTGCTGGGCGCCTTCGTCGCCACCTGGTTCTACCTGCCGGTGGCGCTGCTCCTGGCCTTCTGGGGCGGTCTCAGCTTCGGCATCGTCGGCCTCTTCGCCGGCGGCCTCGGCGCTGACGACCAGGTGCCGCAGGTGCTCCGCGACGCGCCGCTGATCGGCTCCCTGCTGGAGTCGTTCCTGAGCCGCTCCGGCGGGGTGCTTGGCGGCGTCGCCGGCTTCGCCGTCGGTTTCCTGGTCGGTTTCCTCAGCGTGCTGGTGCTGCCCTGGCTGGGCGCCGGCGAGGGGCCGTTCGCCGTGGTCACCGGCCTGGTCGGCACCGTCGTCGCGGCGGGGCTGATCGGGGTCCTCTACACGCTCTACCGGGTGCTGCTGGAACCGCGACTGCTCGTCGTCTCCGGCGCCCGCCAGCCCAGCCGCCGCGAGGCCGCGCGGCTGCGACCCGTGCTGGACGACTGCGCGCGACGACTCGGCCTGCCCAGCGTGCCGCGGCTGCTCATGGAGGACGACCCCGTCCTGAGCAACGCCCGCACGTACGCCCGGCACGTCGTGGTCACCACCGCCGTGCTGACCGAGGCGGACGACGAGATCGCCGCGCTGTTCAGCCACGAGCTGGTGCATTGGCGTACCGGGGACGAGATCACCAGTGCCTTCGTCCGTGGTGTCGGCCTGCCGCTCACCCTCGCGCACGCCCTGCCGGCCTGGCTGATGCGGACGTTCCCGCACCCGGGCACCAACTTCGTGGTCTTCCTGCTCTTCTGGCCGGTCCTGCTCACCATGCGGTACGTGGTGCTGCCGCTGCACGCCCGCGACGTCCGGGCGGCGGAGTACCGGGCCGACCTCGGCGCCGTACTCACCGGGCACGTCGAGGCGATGCGGCGCATCCTCGAACGGCGGCTGTCCTTCGAGACCGGCCGCAGCGGTTGGGACGAGGCGGTCTGCGCCACCCACCCGCCGCACGAACTCCGGCTCGACGCGCTGGAACGGGCGTCGTTGACCGGTGCGCCCACCGGCGTGACCGAGCCGGTCACCGTCGAGCGACTGTTCAACCAGTCCGGCCCGGTCGGCACCCGCCGCACCTGGCTGCTGGTCGGTGCGCTCGCCCTGGTCGCCTGCCTCGGCGCCGGTGGGCTCAGCGCGGTGCAGTGGGCGTTCTTCCGCCCCGAGGCGGCGGTCGAGGGCTTCTTCGCCGCGCTCGCCGACCGGGACAGCGAGGCCGCGCTCGGCCACCTGACCGACCAGGGTGCCGGCACCGACACCAAGCTGCTCGACCGACTGCTGCGCGGCGAGGGCTACCAGCCACCGACCGACGTCGAGGTCAGCTCGCTGGAACGCGACGGCGACACGGCGACCGCCACTGTCGCGTACCGGCTGGCCGAGGCACGGCAGACCGCCACCCTCACGCTGGAGCGCGACAAGGAGTCCACCGCCGGCCTGTTTCACGGTTGGCGGTTGACCGGTGGCCCGATCCCGCTCAACTCCTCGATCGCCGACCCCGGGGTGCGGCTCAACGGGGTGGAACTGCCGGTCGCCACCGAGGGGCCGCCGCTGGTGCTGCTGCCCGGCGTCTACACCGCCACCGGCCCGTCCAGCGCGCTCAGCGAGACGCCGAACGCGACGGTGGTGGCCGACCCCGGGCAGAGCGCCGCCACCCTGCAACTGACCCCGGTGCTCAAACCGGCGGCGGCCGAGGCTGTCGAGGCCCAGGTCCGCGCCTGGCTGGACGAGTGCGCCAAGCAGACGGTCACCGCGCCACCCGGCTGCCCGTTCAGCTACTACGGCGGGTCCGCGCAGAAGGTCACCTGGAAGATCCTGGAGTACCCGAAGCTCACCCTGGAGTTGACCGGCCCGGCCAGCGCCCAGGTGACCACCCCGCCCGAAACCCGGGGCAGGGTGCAGGTCAGCGGCACCAACACGTACTTCGGTGGCACCTCACCGTTCACCGACGACGACACGTTGTCCGTCACCGGCGTCGCCACCGCCGACGGCGACAACGTCACCTTCCGCCCTGCCGTCAACTGACCGGAGAGAGAGCCCGTGCCCGACAGCAACACCGCCGCCCGGCTGCCCGTACGGCTGACCATCAACCCCCGCCAGCGCCAGCAGCCGTCGGTCGACCTGCTGACCTGGATCCACCGCCACCCGGAGTACCGGCCGGTGGTCCGCCAGGCCGGTGGCGGCGGGGGCCGGCCCGGCTTCAGCGACGCGGTGATCATCGCGGTGCTGGCCCAGGGTCTGCTGCCAGGGCTGTTCAACCTGTTGCAGTCCTGGGTCGACCAGCAGCGCACCGAGGCCAGCATCCGGATCCAGGCCGGGGACACGGAGGTGGAACTCCAGGTGAGCGGACGAACCGACTCCGCGCGCCTGCTGGCCCAGGCCACCGAGGCGCTGCGGGCCGCCCGCGAGCCCGGGCCGGACGCCGCCGACTGAGACGACGGCGTCCGGACCGGCAGCTCAGCTGGCCTTGGCGAGCGCCTCGAACTCGTCGTCGGTGAGCCGCACGTCGGCCGCGCTCACGTTCTCCTCCAGGTGCGCCACCGAGGACGTGCCGGGGATCGGCAGCATCACCGGCGAGCGGCGCAGCAGCCAGGCCAGCGCGAGCTGCGCGGGCGACGCGCCGTGCGCCGTGGAGATCGCGTCCAGCGGGCCGCCCGGGCGGGCCAGTTCACCGGTCGCGATCGGGAACCACGGAATGAACGCGAGGTCGTTGCGCTCGCAGTACTCCAGCACGTCCTCGGCGCTGCGGTTGGCGAGGTTGTACAGGTTCTGCACGGACGCGATCGTGGTGATCGCCCGGGACTCCTCGATCTGCGCGACGCTCACCTCGGACAACCCGATGTGCTGGATCTTGCCCTCCTGTTGCAGCAGCGCCAGCTCACCGAGCTGGTCGGCGAGCGGCACCTTCGGGTCGATCCGGTGCAGCTGGTAGAGCGGGATGCTGTCCAGGCCGAGGTGGCGCAGGCTCAGCTCACACTGCTGACGCAGGTACTCCGGGCGGCCCAACGCGCGCCAGTCGCCCGGCCCGGAACGGCTCAGCCCCGCCTTGGTCGCGATGACCAGGTCGTCGGCGTACGGGTGCAGGGCCTCACGGATCAGCAGCTCCGAGACGAACGGCCCGTACGAGTCGGCGGTGTCGATGAACGTCACGCCCAGCTCGACCGCGCGGCGCAGCACCCGGACCGCCTCGGCCGGGTCCTTCGGATCTCCCCAGACACCTGGGCCGGTGATCTGCATCGCGCCGTAGCCGAGCCGGTTGACAGTGACGTCGCCACCGATGCGGTACGTGCCGGACGCCTTCGCGGGCTGCTCACTGATGTTTGTCGCCATGGGTAGATCATCCCCCGGAAATGGACGGTGACACCGCCGGTCCGCCGACTGTGCGACCCGACACGTCACCTGCCCCGCCGGCGGTTACCCGGAAGCGACAGGTACGAGCAGGGCGCACGTGCGACGCTGGCCGGAGCCGGTGCGTTCCGGCGCGACGGCGGAGGGAGCACCCATGGCGGGAGTGCCGCAGGTCAACTTCGCGCTCGACACGTACGAGTGCATCGTGCTCTATCCCGGCGCGGCCGGGCGGGTCCTGCCCGCCGAGACCGTGCAACGGTTGCAGGCCGAGCACGCCGAGCACATGCAGGCGCTGCAGCGACGCGGCATCATCCTGGTCTCCGGCTCGATCGACGGGACGACCAGCAACCCCGAACCCCCGATCGGCTTCGGGCTCGCCCGCACCGGCAGTGTCGAGGACGTCCGCAGCGTGGTGGAGGCCAACCCGGCGGTGCAGGCCGGCCTTTACCGGGTGGACGTGCTGACCTTCCTCTGCCCGGCCGGATCCCTGGAGTTCCCGCTGGTCAAGGCCGAGAGCTGACTGGCCGGTCAATCGGCGGCTGTCGTGATGGTGACGGCGCTCGGCGGGCCTCCGGTGCTACGGTCGCGCCCAGCGAGGGCCGCCGCCGGGGCGTACCCGGAGCCATCGATCGGCCCCGGTCGAGGAGTTGCCATGAGCTCCGCCGCCACCCCCGATGTCGCGACGGCCGCCGCCCGGCTGCGGGCCCTGCTCGGCGACCGGCTGCACGAGCCGGGTGACGCCGCCTACGCCACCACCACCCGGCTCTGGAACGGCGCGGTCCAGCGCTCGCCCGCTCTGGTCGCGCAGTGCCTGGACGCCGGCGAGGTGGCCGACGCGGTCCGCATCGCCGCCCGGTGCCACCTGCCCCTGTCGGTCCGCTCCGGCGGGCACGACTGGGCCGGTCGGGCGCTGCGCGACGGCGGGCTGGTGCTCGACCTGACCGGGTTGCGTACCGTCCGGGTCGACCCGGACACGGCCACGGTGACCGTCGGCGGCGGCACCACGGCCGCCGAGCTGCTCGCCGCCGCCCGCCCGTACGACCTGGTGGTGCCCACCGGCGTGGTCGACGCCGTGGGCATGGCCGGGCTGTCCCTCGCCGGCGGGTACGGCCCGCTGTGCGGCCGGTTCGGCCTGACAGTGGACAACCTGCTCGGCGCGGAGGTGGTTCTCGCCGACGGCCGCCGGGTCACCGCCGACCCCCGGCACGACGCCGAGCTGTACTGGGCGCTGCGCGGCGGCGGCGGAAACCTCGGCATCGTGACCGAGCTGCGCTTCCGGGCGCACCGGCTGTCCGGCGTGCTGGCCGGCATGATCATGTTTCCGTTGGCCGAGGCGCCGGACGTGCTGCGCGGCTACGGCGCGCTGGTCGCCGAGGCCCCGGACGAGCTGACCGTGATGACCGGTTTCCTGCCCGGCCCGGCCGGCGAACCGGTGATCTTCGTCTGCCCCTTCTACAGCGGCCCGGACTCCGACGCCGGGCTGCCGTGGATGGACCGACTGCGCGCCCTGGGCACCCCGCTCGTCGACCAGATCGCTCCGATGCCGTACGCGGACGCGTTGCGGATGTTCGACGGCGGAATGGTCGACGGCAACCACTACCTGCTGCGTACCCGCTGGCTTCCCACGCTCACCGACAGTGCCGTGGACGTGCTCGTCGACGCCGCCCGGCAGGTCAGCTCACCGTTCTCCGCGCTGGCCGTGCACCACTTCCACGGAGCGGCCACCCGGGTCCGGCTCGCCGACACGGCGTTCGGGCTGCGCACCGACCACCTGCTCACCGAGATCATCGCGGTCTGGGCGCCCGGTGAGCGGGCCGAGCCGCACCGGGAGTGGGCCGAGCGCACCTCGGCGCAGCTCGCCCCGCACGCCCTGCCCGGTGGTTACCCCAACCTGCTCGCACCGGAGGAGACCGATCGGGTGCGGCTCGCCTACGGCGCGAACTGGCCGCGGCTGCGCCGGGCCAAGCACCGCTACGACCCGCGTGAGCTGCTCACCGCGGTGCCCACCCTGCCGCCGTCGGCGCACTGATGGCAGGCCGCCGCCGGGAGCACCCCGACAGCGCACGCCACCGGAGGCGTACGATTCCCGGCGCGCGGTCGCTGTTGCCCGTCGCCACAACGTTCCCGGTGTGGTTCCGCCCGCCGGCCCGACGCGCGCCGCGCGTCGTTGGACACAAGTTCCCCTGCCTGCAATGGGTCGGTCCCGAGTCCGACCTGAAGGAGAGACTAGCCTGATGGGCGTGACACGCCGCGCGAAGATCGTCTGCACTCTTGGTCCCGCCACCTCGTCCCCGGAGCGCATCCGGGGTCTCGTCGAGGCCGGCATGAACGTGGCGAGGCTCAACTTCAGCCACGGCAGCCACGCCGACCACGAGGCGGTCTATCGACTGGTCCGGGAGGCGTCCGAGGCGGCAGGTAAGCCGGTGGCCGTCCTCGCCGACCTCCAGGGTCCCAAGATCCGGCTCGGCAAGTTCGCCGACGGCCCGCACGAGTGGCGCACCGGCGACTCGGTCGTGATCACCGGCGACGACATCCTCGGCACCAAGGAGCGGGTCTCCTGCACCTACACCAGGCTGCCGCACGAGGTGAAGCCCGGCGACCGGCTGCTGATCGACGACGGTCGGGTCGCCGTCGAGGTCAGCGACGTCACCGGCAACGACATCCGCTGCCTGGTCACCGAGGGCGGCCCGGTCTCCAACAACAAGGGCGTCTCGCTGCCCAACGTGGCGGTCAGCGTCCCCGCGATGTCGGACAAGGACGCCGAGGACCTGCGTTTCTCCCTCGGGCTCGGCGTCGACCTGGTCGCGCTCTCCTTCGTCCGCTCCGCGGAGGACATCAAGCTCGTGCACGGCATCATGGCCGAGGAGGGCGTGTTCCGCCCGGTGCTGGCCAAGGTCGAGAAGCCGGAGGCGGTGGAGCACCTCGAGGCCATCGTGCTGGCCTTCGACGGCGTCATGGTCGCCCGCGGTGACCTCGGTGTCGAGATGCCACTGGACCAGGTCCCCCTGGTCCAGAAGCGCGCCGTGCAGCTGTGCCGGGAAAATGCCAAGCCGGTCATCGTGGCCACCCAGATGCTCGACTCCATGATCGAGAACTCCCGCCCCACCCGCGCGGAGGCCTCCGACGTCGCCAACGCGGTGCTCGACGGCGCGGACGCGGTGATGCTCTCCGGCGAGACCAGCGTCGGCAAGTACCCGGTGCTGACCGTCAGCACCATGGCCAAGATCGTGACGACCACCGAGTCCGGCTCGATCGGCGTTCCCCGCCTACAGCACGACCCGCGTACCCACGGTGGCGCGCTCACCGTCGCCGCCTCGTCGATCGCCCGGGCCATCAACGCCAAGGCGCTCGTCGCCTTCTCGCAGACCGGCGACACCGTCCGACGGCTGTCCCGCCTGCACTGCGACCTGCCGCTGCTGGCCTTCACGCCGGTCCCCGAGGTGCGCGACCAGCTCGCCCTCACCTGGGGCGTGGAGACCTTCCTGATGCCGTTCGTGCAGCACACCGACGACATGTTCCGTCAGGTCGACCAGGCGCTGCTCGGCCTCAACCGGGCCAACCCCGGTGACTACGTGGTGATCGTGGCGGGCAGCCCGCCCGGCACTCCCGGCTCGACCAACACGCTGCGCGTACACCAGCTCGGTTCGCTGGTCGACGCGGCGTCGGCGCGGGCCCTGCAGTGAGCGACGGTCGGGTCGCGGTCGGCCAGGCCGCCGTGGACCAGCTCCTGGAAGTGCTGGACCTCGACCCGACCGGCGAGATGACCTTCCGGGGGATGAGCCCCCCGGTCGGTCCACAACGGGTGTACGGCGGCCAGGTTGCCGGTCAGGCCCTGGTCGCCGCCGGCCGCACCGTCGACCCGGAGCGGTTCGTGCACTCCCTGCACGGCTACTTCGTCCGCCCGGGCGACCCGGTCGAACCGATCGAGTACCAGGTGGAGAACATCCGCGACGGACGGTCGTTCTCGGTGCGCCGCTCGGTCGCCCTCCAACACGGCAAGCCGATCTTCTTCATGTCGGCGTCCTTTCAGCGGGCCGAGGAGGGTCTGGACCACCAGGTCACCGCTCCGCTGGACGTACCCTTGCCGCAGGACGTGCCGACGATGTCGGACCGGCTCGCCCGCTACCCGGAGCGGCTCGGCATCTGGGGTCAGATCCCGCGGCCGATCGACGTGCGTTACGTGGGGGAGCCCGGCTGGGTGCGCCCCGGCGACCGGCCCGCCGACCCGCACCAACGGGTCTGGATGCGCATCGACGGCAAACTGCCCGACGATCCGTTGCTGCACGCCTGCGCGCTCACCTACGCCTCGGACCTCACCCTGCTCGACTCGGTGCTCTCCGCGCACGGCGAGGTGTGGGGGCCCGGCGGCTTGGTCGGCGCGAGCCTGGACCACGCCCTGTGGTTCCACCGGCCGTTCCGTGCCGACGAATGGTTCCTCTACGACTGCTTGAGTCCGTCGGCGTCCGGGGCCCGCGGGCTGGCCACCGGTCGGATGTTCACCACCGACGGCCAGCAGATCGCCAGCGCCGTCCAGGAGGGTCTGCTCCGCCGCGTCGGCGCCTGACGCTGTCGCCCATCCCCGCCAGGCCTCTGGCGGGGATGACGAGGGTCAGCCCTGGTAGATCGCCTCGCCGGCGATCTCGATCTGCACCGTCTTACCGACCAGCACCCCGCCGCTCTCCAGGACGACGTTCCAGAGCAGGCCGTAGTCCTCGCGGTTGATCTCGGCCGTCGCGCTGAACCCGAAAATGTTCTGCCCGTACGGATCCTGACGTGCGCCGCCGAAATTCACCTCCAGGTCGACAGCCCGGGTGATGCCCTTCACCGTCAACTCACCGGTGAGGACGAATCGTCCGGGCATGCCCTCGGACTGCGGCGGAATAATGTGACTCCGGCCTCGTCCGCCCAGCCGATGGTTGCGCAGACGGGCCCACTGGAATATGGGGTTGTCGCTGCCCTGCCATTTAATGCCGGTGCTTCGATATTCGAGGGTCGGAAAGCGCTCCACGTCCAGGAAGTCGGCGCTCTTGAGATGGGTGTCCCGGTCGACGCTCCCGGTGGTGATGCTGGCCGTCATGATGGTCGCCGTGACCGAGGAGAGCAGCGGGTCCTCCGCCACGAAGACCTGCGCGGTGGCCTCGGCGAACTCACCGCGTACCGGGCTCACCATCATGTGCCGGGACAGGAAACCGATCCGCTTGTGCGCCTGATCGAGGAGATAGGTGCCGGCCACCGGGATGGTCATGCCATCCCAGGTACGTGTCGCGGTATCGGTCATCGTGGTGCCTTCCCCCCGAGTGTGCCCGGGCGTTTATCAATATGTGCCGGCGGTTGGGTAAACGGCCAGACAGTCGTACTCCCGCCCAGCATAGGGACGCTCCGGAACGGCTTTTCGGCAGCCACCTTGTCGTGGATCATGACGCACTTCACCGGTCCTCCCCGAGGGGCGTGAATTCACGGGTATTCGTCGATGCGCGTCCGATCGGCCGAGGGTCGCCCGCCCGCCCGGACGACCAGCGGCTAACCTTGCCGACATGCGCCTCTCCGCCCGGGTCGACTACGCCCTCCGCGCGGCCGCCGAGCTCGCCGCGACGGCCAGTGGTCCGGGACGCGGCCGGCCGGTCACGGCCGACCAGATCGCCCGAGCCCAGGAGATCCCGCCGAAGTTCCTGGAGAGCATCCTGCTCCAGCTGCGCCGCGGCGGCATCGTGCACGCCCAGCGTGGCCCGGAAGGCGGCTACTGGCTGGCCCGCCCCGCCGAGGAGATCTCCCTCGCCGAGGTCATCCGGGTGATCGACGGGCCCCTCGCGCACGTACGCGGGCAGCGCCCCGAACAACTCGGCTACCACGGCCCCGCCCGGGCGCTCCAGGAAGTCTGGATCGCGTTGCGAGCGAGCGAGCGCGAAATCCTCGAACTGGTCAGCGTCGCCGACGTCGCAGCAGGCACCCTGCCCGCGCGGGTCACCGAGCTGGTCGCCGACCCGCGCGCCTGGACCTGAGCGCTCTCCAGCCACACGCCGTGCGTCCGCGGTAGCGCGTCGTGGTGGCTGCGCCGCGTCATGGCCCGCGGTGTCGTGTCGCGCTCCGCTGTGGTCGCGTCCGGCACCGGCGGTCGGGAGATCTTGGACAGTTTCCGTTCGGCGCGAACGGAAACTGTCCAAGATCGCAAAGTGGTGAAGCCGGAAACGCCGTGCCTGCGGGTGCGTCGCGCTGCGGTCCTGTCTGGGTGCCCTGCGCGGTTGGCCCGTCGGCGCGCCACGCGGTGGCGTCCCATCCACCGATAGGGGGCTTGACCCTGACTGCCCCGTGCCGCATTGTCGACCAAGTCGATAGGAGATACCGAAAAGTCAGGGGGCGCTCGTGCGCAAGCTACTGGTCCTCGCTCTGGTCGGGCTCGTCGCGCAGTTGATCGATGGTTCGCTCGGCATGGCGTACGGGTTGACCTCGTCCACGCTGCTGCTGGTCGCCGGAGTCGCCCCGGCCGCCGCCTCGGCGTCGGTGCACCTGGCCGAGATCGGCACCACGCTCGCCGCAGGGGTCGCGCACTGGCGGTTCGGCAACGTCGACTGGCGAGTGGTGACCCGCATCGCCCTGCCCGGCGCGATCGGTGCCTTCGCCGGCGCCACAGTGCTCAGCTCTATCTCCACCGAAGCCGCCGCGCCGTGGATGGCCGGCATCCTCTTCACGCTCGGTGCGTACCTGCTGATCCGCTTCGCCCGCCCGTTGCGCACCGATCGGGTCGGCGGGCGGCTCCGCGGTCGCTTCCTCGGCCCCCTGGGCCTGGTCGCGGGCTTCGTCGACGCGACCGGCGGCGGCGGGTGGGGCCCGGTGGCCACCCCGGCGCTGCTGGTCTCCGGCCGGATGGAACCCCGCAAGGTGATCGGCTCGGTGGACACCGCCGAGTTCGTCGTGGCCGGCGCGGCCAGCGTCGGCTTCCTGATCGGGCTGGGCACCGAAGGGTTCCTGCTCCCCACCGTCGCCGCGCTGCTGGTCGGCGGGCTCATCGCCGCCCCGCTGGCCGCCTGGCTGGTACGGATCGTGCCCGCCCAACTGCTCGGCGCGGCGGTCGGTGGTGTGATCGTGCTGACCAACGCCCGCACCCTGATCCGCTCCGCCGAACTGGACGGCCCGGTCCGCCCCACCGTGTACGCCCTCCTGGCCGTCGGCTGGCTTGCCGCCCTGGTGCTGGCCGTGCGAGCCCTGCGCCGCACCCGGCGGGCACGCGCCGAGGCCGCCCAGGCTGCGAACTCTTCCACCGCGCCCGCTCCGGCCCCCCTTGTCGGCGCTGTCGCCGCCGTCGCGGTCCCGGCCGAGCTGACCCCGACGGGTACGCCCAACCCACGCTGAACTCCGTCCCCAACCGCTCGACGGCCGTCCGCGCCAGGCACCCCTCGCCAAGATCCGACGCGCGTGGGGCGCGTCAGGGGGTGAGGAGGTCCTTGGCAGTGGTGGCGAGCAGGGTCCAGGCGTCGTCGATGTGCGTTTCGGTGGTCTGCGGGGAGCCGATGGCCATCCGCAGCGTGTAGCGGCCGGCGACCCGGGTGTGCGTCAGGTGTACGCGTCCGGTGGCGTTCACCGAGGCGAGCAGTGCGGCGTTGACGTCGTCGTCGGCACGCAGCCGGAAGCAGACCAGCGCGAACGGGTGCGCCGCCACCACCTCGAACCGGTCGTCGGCGCGAACCTGCTCGGCGAACCGTTCGGCGAGCCGTACGCCGGAGCGGATGTGTGCCTGCAACCCTTCGACGCCGTACCAGCGCAGCACGAACCACAGTTTCAGGGCCCGGAAGCGTCGACCCAGTGGCACCTGCCAGTCGCGGTAGTCGATCACCGCGCCGGAGTCGGAGGCCGCGTTGCGCAGGAACTCCGGCAGCACTGTCAGCGCCTCGATCAGCTCGGCGCGGTCGGCCACCCAGAACGCGTCGCAGTCGAAGCCGGTGAGCAGCCACTTGTGCGGGTCGAAGCAGTACGAATCGGCGTACTCCAGGCCGGCGTGTGACCACCGTAGTTCGGGGCAGACGGCGGCGGCGCCCGCGTACGCGGCGTCGACGTGCAGCCAGATGCCGTACTCCGCGCAGATGGCCCCGATCTCCGGTATCGGGTCGACGGCGGTGGTGGAGGTGGTGCCGATGGTGGCCACCACGATGGCCGGTACGTCACCGGCGGCCAGGTCGGCGTCGATGGCGGCGCGGAGCGCGGCGGGCAGCAGCGCCTGGGTGTCCGGGTCGACGTCGATGGCGCGGACCCCGTCGCTGCCCAGCCCGGCGATCCGGGCGGCCTTCTCGATGGAGGAGTGCCCGTGGGTGGAGGTGTAGGCGCGGTAGCGCCGGTCGATGCCGGTGTCGCGCCAGCGGCCCCCGCTGGCCCGGTGCAGTGCCGCGAGGGTGGCCACCAGGGTCGCCGAGGAGGCGGAGTCCTGGATGACGCCGCCGCCGGTGCCGGTCGAACGGAACCGCTGTGGCAGGTCCAGTAGGTGCGCCAGCCAGTCCATCACCACCGTTTCCAACTCGGTGCTGGCGGGGCTGGTGGCCCAGAGCATGCCCTGCACACCGAGCCCGGAGCTGACCAGGTCGCCGAGCACGCTGGGGCCGGAGGTATTGGCCGGGAAGTAGCCGAAGAAGCTGGGGTGTTGCCAGTGGGTCAGCCCCGGTACGACGATCGCGTCCAGGTCGGCGAGGACCGCCTCGACCGGTTCGCCGCCGGTGGTGGGTGGTGTGGTGGGCAGGGCGGCGGCGACAGTGCCGGGCGGGTCGGACGGGGCGACCGGCAGTTGCCCGACTGTCGCCCAGTAGTCGGCGATCCAGTCGACGACGGCGTGGCCGGCGCGGCGGAATTCGTCGGGGTCCATGTGCGGAGCGGTCACCTCAACGAGTTGATCAGGCATCGATCGCCGACGCAAGACCCGGCATGGAAGCGACGGGCATCGATATTGCGGAGCGGAAAGCGCTTGCCCTACGATGCGGCTTGAGCCGGATCCGTGAGTTCCAGGGCGTTCACCCCCGATCAGACCGCCGTCCGCCGCCGCCGCGGCCGGGCCGATCCACTGTGCTTCCCGGGCAGGGCCAGTGGGCCACAGCGGTCATCACCGGATCCCCGGAGGCACTCCATGCACCAGTCCAGACATCGGCTGATCCTGCTCGCCGGCACCACGGCCGCCGCCGTCGTGGCCGGCACCCTCGCCACGGTCACCGCCTCGGCCGCCGCCGTCGGCTGCCGCGTCGACTACCAGATCACGAACCAGTGGCAGGGCGGCTTCGGTGCCAACGTCGCCGTCACCAACCTCGGCGACCCGGTGAACGGGTGGGCCCTCACCTGGTCGTACGCGGCTGGCCAACAGGTCACCCAGGCGTGGAACGCCGTCGTCACCCAGTCCGGTGCCCAGGTCACCGCCCGCAACGTCGACCACAACGCGAGCCTCGCCACGAACGGCTCCGCCTCGTTCGGGTTCAACGGTTCGTGGACCGGCAGCAACCCGGTGCCGGGCAGCTTCACGCTCAACGGCACCGTCTGCACCGGCGCCCCGCCCACCGGCGAGCCCACCACCCCGCCGCCCACCACCCCGCCGCCGACCACACCGCCGCCCACCACGCCGCCGCCGACCAGCGGGGGGCTGCAGATGGAGAACCTGGACCGAGGGCTGATCAGCGTCCGCTCCGGCAGCGGCAACCTGGTCTCCTGGCGGCTGCTCGGCACCGAGAACTCCGCTGTGTCGTTCAACCTGTACCGCGGCTCCACCAGGGTCAACGCCAGCCCGATCACCGGTGCCACCAACTACCTCGACAGCGGAGCGGCGGCCGGCTCGGCGTACACCGTGCGGGCCGTTGTCGACGGCGTCGAGCAGGCGGCGTCGGCACCGGCGTTGCAGTTCGGCGCGGGTTACCTGGACGTGCCGTTGCAGGTCCCGGCCGGCGGCAGCACGCCCAGCGGCGAGAGTTACACCTACAGCGCCAACGACGCCTCGGTCGGTGACCTCAACGGCGACGGCACCTACGAGATCGTGCTGAAGTGGGATCCGTCGAACGCCAAGGACAACTCCCAGTCCGGCTACACCGGCAACGTCTACGTCGACGCGTACACCCTCACCGGCACCCGGCTGTGGCGGGTCGATCTGGGCCGCAACATCCGGGCCGGCGCCCACTACACCCAGTTCCAGGTGTACGACTACGACGGTGACGGCCGCGCGGAGGTGGCCATGAAGACCGCCGACGGCACCCGTTCCGGCACCGGTCAGGTCATCGGGTCCTCGTCGGCGGACTACCGCAACTCCAGCGGTTACGTGCTCAGCGGCCCGGAGTACCTGACCATGTTCAACGGCCAGACCGGCGCGATCCTCTCCACCGTCACCTACGACCCGCCACGCGGCACGGTGTCGTCCTGGGGTGACTCGTACGGCAACCGGGTGGACCGTTTCCTCGCCGGCACCGCGTACCTGGACGGGCAGCGCCCCTCGCTGATCATGGCCCGGGGTTACTACACCCGCGCGGTGATCGCGGCCTGGGACTTCCGCAACGGCACGCTGACCAAGCGCTGGACGTTCGACTCGAACTCCTCCGGTAACGGTGCCGCCGCCGGACAGGGCAACCACCAGCTCTCCGTGGCCGACGTCGACGGTGACGGCCGTCAGGAGATCGTGTACGGCGCGGCCACCGTCGACGACAACGGTCGGCTGCTGCACTCCACCGGCAACGGGCACGGCGACGCCCTGCACGTCGGGGACCTCGACCCGAGCCGCTCCGGCCTGGAGGTGTTCAAGGTCGACGAGGACGGCAGCAAGCCCAGCTCCTACTTCGCGGACGCCCGTACCGGTCAGGTGCTCTGGTCCACGCCGGCCTCGGGCGACAACGGCCGGGGTGTCTCGGCGGACATCTGGGCGGGCAGCCCCGGCGCGGAGTCGTGGTCGTCGGCGGCCTCCGGGCTGGCCAACACCAGGGGGCAGAACGTCGGCCGTAAGCCGTCGTCGGCGAACTTCCTCGCCTGGTGGGACGGCGACCCGGTGCGGGAACTGCTCGACGGCACGAAGATCGACAAGTACGGCACCGGCGGCGAGACCCGGCTGCTCGACGGCAGCGGGGTGGCGTCCAACAACGGCACCAAGTCCACGCCGGCGCTCTCCGGCGACATCCTCGGTGACTGGCGCGAGGAGGTGATCTGGCGGACCACCGACAGCCGGGCGTTGCGCATCTACAGCACACCCACCCCGACCAGCGTCCGGCTCTACACCCTGATGCACGACCCGCAGTATCGGGTGGCCGTCGCCTGGCAGAACACGGCGTACAACCAACCGCCGCACCCGGGGTTCTTCATCGGCAACGGGATGGGCAGCACCCCGCCCACGCCGAACATCCACCTACGCTGATCTGACCCCTGGTGGTCCCGGACGGGGTCGCCTAGGGTGGCAGGCACCGGGCCGCAGCCGCGGAATCCGCTCAGCTCCGGCCCGGTGCGCCACACCGCGGCATTCTCGACCCGTCCCGACCGAGAGTGCCGTACCACCACCGGAACCAACATTAGGCACCGTCCGGGTCGGCGGGGTGACGCTGACGTGAAGATCGTGTTTCACGCCGTCCGGTGCAGACCGCCCGCCACCTGCTCGGCGATCAGCTCGTACGACCGCACCCGGTCCTTCACGTCGTACACCAGCGTGGTCAGCATCAGCTCGTCCGCGCCGGTGCGCTCCACCAGCTCGGTCAGCTGCCGGCGCACCGTCTCCGGCGAGCCCATCGCCTGACCGTCACGGCGTTGCAGGACGAACTCCCTCTCGAACTCGGAGTACGGGTACGCCGCCGCCTCGTCGGGCGTCGACAGCGGCTCGGGCTTCCCGGAGCGCAGCTTCAGAAACGACAACGCGCTCGGCCCGGCCAGCCACTCGGCCCGCTCGTCGGTCTCCGCGCACACCGCGTTGACCGCCACCATCGCGTACGGCTTGTCCAACCACTGCGACGGCCGGAAGTTCTGCCGGTACAGGGCCAGCGCCGGCAGGGTGTTCCCCGAGCTGAAGTGGTGCGCGAACGAGAACGGCAGACCGAGCAGACCGGCGAGTTGGGCGCTGAACCCGCTGGAGCCCAGCAGCCACACGGCCGGTTGGGCGCCCTGGCCCGGCATGGCGATGATCTGCCCCGGCTTCTCGCCGCTGAAGTAGTTCATCAGGTCCGCCAGCTCGCGGGGGAAGTGCTCCGCGGACAGGCCCTCCATGGTGCGCCGCAGCGCCAGCGCCGTCACCTGGTCGGTGCCCGGCGCCCGGCCGATGCCCAGGTCGATCCGACCCGGGTGCAGCGCTTCGAGGGTGCCGAACTGCTCGGCCACCACGAGCGGCGCGTGGTTGGGCAGCATCACGCCGCCCGAACCGAGGCGGATCGTCGAGGTGTTCGCGGCCAGGTGAGCCAGCAGCACCGCGGGAGCCGAGCTGGCGATCGCCGGCATGTTGTGGTGCTCGGCCACCCAGAACCGGCGGTAGCCCAACTCCTCGGTGCGTCGCGCCAGCTCGGTGGTGGCCTCCAGGGCCGCGCCGACAGTGGTGCCCTTGGCGACCGGGGCAAGATCAAGAACAGACAACGGTACGGTGATCACACGGTGTGCCAACTCCCCGGCCTGCCCGTTCATTCCAACCGACGCTCAACCCACCCCGCGCGCCTGCTCGAAGATCAGGCTGGTCTGGGTGTGCTGCACCACCGGGTCGACCGCCAGATGGTCCAGCACGAAGTCCCGCAACGCGTCACCCGACGCCGCCCGCACGTGCAGCACGTAGTCGTCCGCGCCGGCCACGTGGAACACCGACACCACCCCCGGCAGCCGCACCGACCGGGCCCGGAACGCGTCCACCGCCGCCCGCTCGTGCGCGGTCAGCCGCACCGACACCAACGCCTGCAACGGCAGACCGAGCGCGGCCGGATCCACCTCGGCGTGGAAACCACGGATCGCGCCCCGCTCCCGCAGCGCCCGGGTGCGGGTCAGGCACGTCGACGGGGCGACCCCCACCCGCTCGGCGAGGGCGTTGTTCGGCAGGCGACCATCCGCGGCCAGTTCGGTGAGGATCGCGCGGTCCACCTCGTCCAGGGCCGGATACGGCCGCACATCGTTCGGCTCAGGAGGCATTCCGCCATCCTCGCCCGAATCCATCAGCAAAACCAAGCCACCTGACAGAATGATCTGCCGAACCATTGCCTGTTCATTGGTAGATGTTCGACGCTACCGGCATGACGACGGTGGACACCCGGGCCGTACACGCCGGCCGCGACGACCTACGCACCCTCGGCGTGCACGTACCGCCCATCGACCTGTCCACCACCAACCCGCTGCCCTCGGTCGACGACGGCGGCGCCGCGTACGAGCAACTCGCCACCGGCGGCACCCTCCCCGCCGACGGCAGCGCCGTCTACCAGCGGCTCTGGAACCCCACCGTCGCCCGCTTCGAAACCGCCCTCGCCGAACTGGAGGGCACCGCGCAGGCCGTCGCCTTCGCCAGCGGCATGGCCGCCCTCACCGCCACAGTGCTCGCCGCCGCCCGCGACGACCGCCGCCACGTCGTCGCCGTCCGCCCCCTCTACGGCGGAACCGACCACGTCCTCGCCACCGGCCTGCTCGGCACCACAGTCACCTGGGCGCGCCCCGACGAGGTCGCCGCCGCCATCCGACCCGACACCGCGCTGGTCATCGTCGAGACGCCCGCCAACCCCACCCTCGACCTGGTCGACATCGCCGCCCTCGCCGCCGCGGCCGGCGACATCCCGCTGCTGGTCGACAACACCGTCGCCACCCCCGTGCTGCAACAACCCGCCCGGCACGGCGCCACCCTCGTCCTGCACAGCGCCACCAAGAGCATCGGCGGACACGGCGACGTGCTCGCCGGCGTCGTCGCCTGCGACGCCGACTGGGCCGCGCGCCTCCGCCAGGTCCGCGCGGTCACCGGCGCGATCCTGCACCCACTCGGCGGCTACCTGCTGCACCGCGGCCTGCAAACCCTGCCGCTGCGGGTCCGCGCCCAACAGGCCACCGCCGAGAAACTCGCCGGCTGGCTCGCCGACCACCCCGCCGTACACCGGGTGCACCACCCCTCGGTGTACGACCCGGCAGCGCTGGTCGGCCGCCAGATGGCCGGACCCGGCAGCCTGCTCGCCTTCGAGGTACGCGGCGGCGCACCCGCAGCGGCGACAGTCGCCGGCGCCTGCCACCTCATCACCCACGCGGTGTCGCTCGGCGGCGTCGACACCCTCATCCAGCACCCGGCCTCGCTCACCCACCGGCCCGTCGAAGGCGACGCCAAACCCGGCGCCGGTCTGCTGCGCCTCTCGGTCGGCCTCGAAGACCCCGAAGACCTGCGCGCCGACCTCGCCCATGCCCTCGCCACGATCGTCTGATCAGCGCAGCTCGCGGTTGCCCAACACGCGCGTCGGCGAACCCTCCCGAGCCACCCGCAGCATCGCCCGACCGATCCCGTCCGTCGTGGTGACGTGGTTCGGCAGCAGCCGCCGCAACACCGGGAACAGCGGACGGGTGACCGCGTACCCGAACCGGTACCACCGGGTCTTCGACACCGCACCGTACGTCGGCTGGATGAACCCGGGCCGTGCCGCGTAGCCGTTGGGCAGCAGCTCCATGATTGCGTTCTCGGTACGGCCCTTGACCCGCGCCCACATGACCCGACCCTGACCCGACGAATCCGTGCCGACACCCGAGACGTAGACGAACGTCACCTGCGGACTCACCTCGGCCAGCAACCGCGCCGCCGCCAGCGGGTATTCGTAACTCACCCGGGTGTACGCGGCCTCGTCCAGACCCAGCGAGGACACGCCCAGGCAGTAGAAGCACGCGTCCACGCCGGCCAACTCGGCGCGCACCGACGACAGGTCGCCCACGTCCGCGACCGTCAACTCCCGCAGCTTCGGATCCCGCTGACCGGTCGGCCTACGGCCGACGGTGAGCACCTCCCGCACGTCCTCGGCGAGCAGCGCCTCCCGCAACACGCCCTGGCCGACCATGCCTGTCGCACCGAAAATCGCCACCCGCATCAGCACCCACCCCTGTCGTCGACAGTCACGCGCGACGTTGCTCTGATCGACTCATCTTCCTTGAGGGCGGGAACCGCCCTACCGGCGCGCCGGCGCTAGTCAGGACTTCGGGCCGACGTGCCGGTCCAGCGCGGCGACCGCGTCGCGTCGCGCCACCGACAGCGAGTTGCGCCGGTTCATCCGCCAGGCGATGCCGAGCAGGTCGAGGCCCCACTGGCAGAGCCCCATGATGTCGGACGACTCGTTGACGAACATGTAGCGCGGGTAGATGTAGTGCCGACCTCGCGTCGTGACCCGGTTGGCTGTTCGGCAGCCGTCGGAGTGGAAGAGCCCGCGCAGGAAGTCGCCGGGATGAACTTCGAGAATCGGCCGTTGCCAGTCGGTCAGGACGATCGGTCGCTCGTGCTTCTTGCCGGGACCGTGCTGTGGCAGCAGGCACGGCCAGTGGCTGCCGTAACTCTGCACGCCGAC
>NZ_JBSFBM010000019.1:0-37505 GCF_053592955.1 Micromonospora sp. NPDC002411
GACGCCTGGCGCGACCTGCGCCGCAACCCGATCTTCTGGATCTCGCTGGCGCTGGTCGTCATCTTCACGCTGATGGCGCTGCTCCCCGGCGTGTTTGGTCAGCGAACCGGCTGCCCGCCGGGACCTGTCGTACACCACCGGGGTGGTCGACGCACCCCCCACGGCGACGGTCATGGGCAACGCCCGGGAACGGTTCGACGCCCTGGCCGCGACGATGCCGTCGCAAATTCGCTCGGCCGTGGCCGAGCGGTGGTACAACGCGGACATCACGCCGGCCCGAGTGGTCGGACCGGACCTCAAGGCCCGCAACCTGCTGGTCGACCTGGGCCTACGGACCCAGCCCGACATCCAGAACGCCAGCACACTCGTCGACGGGGCGTGGCCGAGCGAGACGTACGTGCCGGACCGGCCCATCGAGGTGGCGCTCGACGTCGACGTGGCCCGCAAGCTCAACCTGCGGTCCGGCAGCCAACTGCGCATCGGCAACGCCGACGACAAGGGTCGGCTCATCGACGGCGTTCCGCTGGTGGTGGCCGGGCTGTTCCGCCCGGTCGACCGTGCGAACGGCATCTGGGACGGGTTGCCACAGCTGCTGCAGATCATCGAACCGGTCGGGGACGGCCAGCCGTTCACCATCGTCGGCGTTGTCGCACAGTCGACCCTCAACAAGCGGGCCGCCGAGGGCTGGCCGGTCCAGTCGAACTGGCGGTACCGACTGGGTGTCGACCAGATCGACGCACAGAACCTGGACCAGATGATCGACGGTCTGCAGCAGATGCAGCGCGAGAAGCCGGCGGACCTCACGTTGACCCAGGGCGTCGACGTCCCGTTGCGCGCGTTCGCCGCCCAGATCAACGCCGCCCGGACCCTGCTCGCGGTGATCGCGGCCGGCGTACTGGCCACCCTGGCGGGACTCATCGTGCTCGCCGCCAGCCTCGCCATCCGACGGCGCCGCCCCGAGTTCGTGCTGCTTCGTGCCCGTGGGGGCGCGGCCACCGCCGGAGCCCGCCGCAGCCTCGCCGAATCGGTGCTGGTGGTGCCCATCGCCGCCGCGCTGGGCTGGTGGCTGGGCACCCTGTTCCCCGGTGCCCCGGACCCAACCACGCCGTACGTCATCGCGGCGACAGTGCTCGTCACGCTCGCACTGCCGCTGGCGACGTTGGCCGTACCGGCCAGCGGGGCGTCCCGACGGGACCTGATCCGGGTACGCCCATCGGCCCGCCGACTCACCGTCGAGGTCTCCCTGCTGCTGCTGGCCGGGCTCGGCGCGGTGCTGCTGCGCCGACGTGGCCTCACCCTGGGCGAGGTGGACCCGCTGCTGGTGTCGGTGCCGGTGCTGCTCGCGATCGCCGCCGCGGTGCTCGCGCTGCGGGCGTACCCCTGGCCGTTGTTGCTGGTCAGCCGGCTTGCCGCGCGGACCAGGGGCAGCGTGGCCTTCCTCGGCACGGCGCGGGCCGGTCGCGCGGCGGTCGCCGCTCCGCTGGTCGTCGTGGTGCTGGCGATCGGCACCGCCGCGTTCTGCGCGGTCGTCGCCGCCGGAGTCGACGCGAGCCGGGACCGGGCCGCCGAGCGGATCGTGCCGGCCGATGCGGTGATCCGCGGCGAGCGCTTCGCCCCCGACACGATCGACGAGCTGGGTCGCCTGCCCGGGGTTCGGGCCGTCACCCGGGTCGTGTACCAGGAGGACGAGCGGCTGGCATCCGACGAGGTCGGCACCGACGCGCGGCTCGCCCAGACGGACGTGCTGCTGGTCGACGGTTCGGGACTGGACACTGTGGCCCGCGAATCCGATGTGGACCTGTCCGTGCCGGACGCGGTGCGCACCGCTCGGCCCGGCCCGGGGCCGCTGCCCGCGATCGTCTCACCGGCGGTCGCCGCCGACCTGGCCAAGGCCGGGCTGGGCGATTCCGCCTTCATCTCGGTGCAGGGGCAACGGTACGAGTTCCGGGTGGCCGGCACCGAGGACGATTTCCCGCTGGTGTCGGAGAACGCCGATCGTTTCGTGATCCTGCCCTGGCAGGCACTCCCGACGCGGACCACCACACCCGCGCCGTCCAGCCTGCTGATCGCCGGCGACTCGCTGGACGCGGAGGCGCTGCGCCGGGCCGGCGACCAGGGGCAGGAGCGCTATCAGCGCAACGGTGCCTTCAGCGGTCGGGACCGGCTGATCGGGGTCACCGTCGACACCCGGGCGGACGTCCGCCGGGATCTCGGTGACGGCGGGGCGAACGGCGTGTTGGCGTTCGGGTTCGTGGCCGGCGCCGTCGGCGGCAGTGTGCTCGGGCTGCTCGCCATCGCGTTCACGGTGCTGGCCGGGGCGCGCGCCCGGGGTCAGGTGCTGTCCCGGCTGCGGACCCTCGGCCTGTCCCGCCGACAGTGGCGAGGGCTGCTGCTGGTCGAGTTGGCCCCGCTGGTCGCGGTGTCGGTGCTGACCGGTGCGCTGGTCGGCGCGGTGCTGCCCCTGTTGCTCAACCCGGTGCTCGGCCTGTCCGCGTTCACCAGTGGTGTGCCAGTTCAGGTGGCCTTCGAGCCCAGCCTGGTCGCCGCGGTGCTCGCGCTCGGGGCGATCGCCCTCGGCTTCGCGGTCGCCGTCGAGGCTTTGAACAACCGCCGGTTGCGCCTCGGAGAGGTGCTTCGGCTCGGAGAGGAGAGCTGAGATGACCGCTACCGCCCAGACTCCACTGGTGCCGGACCTGGCCGCCCTGCAACAGCGGGCCGCGCAACGCGCCGCCGAGCGGGCCGGCGGGCAGGACCGACTGCGTGGCCACATCGTCTGTGACGGCCTGGTGCGCATCTTCAAGACCGAGGGGGTGGAGGTGGTCGCCCTGCAAGGGCTCGACCTGGTCATCGACCGGGGTGAGCTGGTGGCGATCGTCGGTGCGTCCGGCTCGGGCAAGTCGACCCTGTTGAACATCCTTTCCGGTCTGGACACGCCGACCGCCGGCATCGCCCGGGTGGCCGACTACGACCTGCTCTCGCTGTCCGCCAAGCGGCGGCTGAGCTACCGGCGGGAGCTGGTCGGGTTCGTCTGGCAGCAGACCGGTCGCAACCTGCTGCCGTACCTCAACGCGCGGGAGAACGTGGAGCTGCCGATGGAGCTGGCCGGCAAACTGGGCCGGAAGGCCCGCCGGCAGCGGGCTGACGAACTGCTCGACATGGTCGGCGTGGGCTACTGCGCCGACCGGCGGCCGGGTCAGCTCAGCGGCGGCGAACAGCAGCGGGTCGCGGTGGCGGTGGCAGTGGCCAACGACCCGGAGGTGCTCTTCGCCGACGAGCCGACCGGCGAGTTGGACGAGGCGACCGGCGCGGACGTCTTCGGGGCGCTGCGCACCATCAACGCCGAGCTGGGCGTGACCATCGTGGTCGTCACCCACGACCACGCCGTGGCCACGCAGGTCCGTCGGACCGTCGCGATCCGCGACGGCCGGACCGCCTCCGAGGTACGCCGGACCGCTCGGATCGGCGCGGACGGCAACACCGAGCTGGTCAGCGAGGAGTACGCGGTGCTGGACCGCAACGGCCGGATGCAGCTACCGGCTGCGTTCGTCGACGCGCTCTCGCTGAAGGAACGGGTTCGGCTCGACCTGGAGCCGGACCATGTGCAGGTACGGCCCGGTGACCGGGCTTCGGACGAGCGGGGGGCACGGGCATGAGCCGTCGGGACGTGGTGATGACCGGCGCTGGCGGTTTCGGTGGTGTGCCCTCGGAGCACCCCGGCGAGGTGGTCCGGGTCAGTGGGGTGAGCCGGACCTTCGGCCGGGGCGAACGTGCCGTGCACGCGGTGCGGGACGTCTCGTTCACGGCCAACCGTGGCGAGCTGGTCGCCGTCCGGGGCCGGTCCGGCGCCGGCAAGACCACCCTGCTGAACATGGTCGGCGGGCTGGACCGGCCGGACAGCGGTCAGGTGGTGGTGGCCGGGCACGACGTCACCTCGGCCGGTGAGGCGGAGCTGCTGCGGCTGCGCCGCGGCACCGTCGGGTTCGTGTTCCAGACCTTCGGGCTGGTGCCGATCCTCTCGGCCGCCGAGAACGTGGGCGTGCCGCTGCGACTCGCGCAGGTGCCGGCCGCCGAGCGGGAGGAGCGCGTCGCGGTGCTGCTGGAGCTGGTCGGTCTGGGCGGACACGCGGCGCAACGCCCGTACGAACTGTCCGGCGGGCAGCAGCAGCGGGTCGCGGTGGCCCGCGCGTTGGCCAACGAGCCGGACCTGCTCATCGCCGACGAGCCCACCGGTCAGCTCGACTCGGAGACCGGCCGGTCCATCATGGACCTGCTGCGCGCGGTGGTACACGCCCGTGGCATGACGGCGCTGGTCGCCACGCACGATCCGGCCCTGATCGACCTGGCCGACCGGGTGCTGGTTCTGCGCGACGGCCGCCTGGTCGACGGCTGACGGACGGCGCTGGCTGAGGGCGGCGGTGTCTGCTGAGGGCGGCGGTGCTGGCTGGTGGCGGCAGTGCCGACTGAAAGCCGCTGCGCCGGGCTGTCGGCTGGTCGGGCCGGCGAGCGCGCTGACGGGCGCATGATGTCCGCGCTCGCTGTGGAGCTGATGTCGTGAACGAATCGCGGTCGGTGAATCGTTTACGGCATCAGCTCCACAGTGTCCGTGCGAGGGTGCTGCCCTGGGGCCAGCATCGGTGCCGACTCCACCCGGTCAGACCTGGTCGCCCTCAAGCTGGTCTCCCCGGAGATGGTCGCCTCCAAGCTGTGTGGCCGGTTGCCGGTTGCCGGTTGCCGGTTGTCGGGGAGCGAGCCGGCGAGCGGGATCAGCAGGCAGCCCACCAGAGCCAGCAGGGTGCCGGCGCCCGGACCGGTCGACAGCAGCGTCTCGTCGGCGTAGGGCTCGTCGGCCAGGAACAGCCAGAAGACCCCGGTGAGGCTGCCGCAGGCCAGCACGTTGGAGACCAGCATTCCCAGGCTGGCCTGCCGCCACGCCCACCGATGCCGACCACTGTTAACGAGCGACAGCACCGCGAACACGGTGGAGAGGCCCGCGAGCGGGAGTACCGGGATCAGCAGGGACGTGCCGGGGGTGTGATCCGTGCCGCTCGGGTAGACGGAACGCCAGGCGGGCAACGAGAAGGCGCAGGCGACCAGGAGGACACCGACAGCCAGGAGCGCCCCGGCCGCCCGCCGCCGTGTGCGCGTCCGCGCGGTGCCGGGCGACGTCGGCGCGCTCATGGGCCGACACTAATGCCGGCTCTGGTCAGAGAGCGAGCTTCATGCCCTCGTGACTGGCTACGAAGCCCAGGCCCAGGTAGAAGCGGTGCGCGTCCGCGCGGGTCTTGTCGGTGGTGAGCTGCACCAGGGCGCAGCCGCGCTGCCGGGCCTGGTCGATCGCCCACGCCATCAGGTCCCGGCCCAACCCTTGGCCGCGACGGTCGGAGCGGATCCGGACCGACTCGATCAGTGACCGCTCGCTGCCGTGCCGGCCGAGGCCCGGGATGTAGGTGATCTGCAGGCAGCCGACCAGTTCAGCGTGCTGTTCGGCCACGATGAGCTGGTTGCGCGGGTCCGCGGTGATGTCGGCGAACGCCTTCTCGTAGGCCTCGTCGACAGCGGTGAAGTCGCGGGCCTTGCCCAGGACGTCGTCGGCGAGCAGGGCGATGACGGCGGGCAGGTCAGCCCGGACCGCCTCCCGGTAGGTCACGTCGGTCATGCGGTGAGCCTGGCACAGCGAACCTGACCGATGGGTCTGCGCCACTTGCGGTCGACGGGCAGCATGGGGCGGCATGGAGCTAGTGCTGCTGCCGTTCCGCTGGACATACCGGGCGTTGGTGTGGTTCGCCAACTCGCCCCGCACGCTGATCACCTCGTACCTGCTGATGATCGTGGTGGCCGGGGTCATCTACGGGGAGGTCGAGCAGCGCAGCCCGGCCGACGCCGTCTGGTGGGCGGTGGTGACCGCCTCCACCGTCGGATACGGCGACATCTCCCCGACGACCTGGGCGGGCCGCACACTGGCCGCGCTGCTCATCTCGACCATGGTGCTGCTGGTCATCCCGCTGATCACCGCGCACTTCGCGAGCCGGCTCATCGTCGACGACAACGCCTTCGAGCATGAGGAGCAGGAGCAGCTCAAGGCGGACGTGCGCCGGATGCGGGCGCTGCTGGAGGAGCTGGCCACCCGGCAGGGGATCGATGTGCCCCCACTGCCGCCGACCCAGCCGGTCAGCGGGCCGGGCAGCGCAACCCTTCCCGGGGGACGGTCAGGTCGAGCAGGTACGCGTCGACCGCGTTGGTGATGCAGGAGGTCTGCGGGTAGGCGGTGTGCCCCTCGCCCTCCCAGGTGAGCACGCGGCCGACGCCCAGCATCGACGCCAGGCGCGGGGTCTGCTCGTAGGGCGTCGCCGGGTCTCCGGTGGTGCCGACCACCACGATCGGCGGTGCGCCGTTCGCCTTGCCGGTCGGGTACGGGTCACGCCCGCCCGGCCACTCGACGCAGCTCAGCATGCCCACCGCGAGAGCCGGCCCGAACAGCGGATATTTTCCACGCCACTCCGACTGCAACTGCCGGATCTGCTCCCGGCTCGGCTTCTCCGTCTCGTCGGCGCAGTTGATGGCCAGGTTGGCGTCGAACAGGTTCGAGTAGTGGCCGTCGTCCTCCCGGCCGGCGTACGAGTCGGCGAGCCGGAACACGTCCTTCGGGTCGCCCTCGCCCAGCCGGTCGATCGCCTGGGCCAGCTCCTGCCAGCCGGACTCGGTGTAGAGCGACGAGATGACCGCGTAGAACACCCAACCGGCGGTGGCCTCCCGGCCGTCGCTCCCGCGTACCGGAGAGACCTTGGCCTTGTCGATGGCCGAGGTCACCGCGGCGCGCGCGTCCGGCGCGACCGGGCAGCGGCCGGCGTTCGCCGCACACCAGCGGGTGAAGTTGGTGAAGGCCCGTTCGAAGCCGCGGGCCTGGCTCTCCGAACCCTCCACCAGCCGCTGCTGCGGGTCGACCGCGCCGTCGAGCACCAGCGCCCGCACCCGCTGCGGATAGAGCTGGGCGTACGTGGCGCCGAGCAGGGTGCCATACGAGTAACCGAGGTAGGTGAGCTTGTCATCGCCCACTGCGGCACGCACCGCGTCCATGTCACGGGCGGCCTGCTCGGTGCCGTACAGCGGCAACTGGTCGCCGTACCGGTCGCCGCAGCCGCGCCCGATCCGCTGACTCAGACCGACGAAGTCGTCGAACGCCGTCTGGCTCGTCGGGTCCGGGTCGAAGCCGAAGCTGGCGTCCAGGTCTGCGTCGGAGATGCACTTCACCGGGCTGGACCGGGAAACCCCACGCGGGTCGAAGCCGACGATGTCGAAGCGGTCGGTGATCGAGGTGGGCAGCCCGCCGAACTGGGTGCCGAAGGACAGGTAGACAGCGGTGTCGACGCCGGACCCGCCCGGGCCGCCCGGGTTGACCACCAACGAGCCCACCCGGTCGCGCTGCTTGGTGGACCGGGCGCGCAGCAGGGCGATCTCGAAGGTCTGCCCGGCACCCGGGCCGGCCGTCGCCCCGGCGCCGGTGCCCCAGTCGCGCGGCACCGCGATCCTGGCGCACTCGTAGCGCATGTCCGGAGCACCACGCCCGACCAGCTCCTCGGGCACCTCCGGGCAGGGCCGCCAGGTCGGCGTGCTGCCGGTCGGCGCGGCTTCGCCCTGCACCTCGGTGCGCGGCGCGAACGCCGGCAGAGTGCAGCCGGCGGTGAGGAGCGCGGCGACGACGAAGGCGGCAAGGGTGCGCCGGGCCCGGCGACGGGACGCCATCCGAGAGCGGTCGGCGGTGCGGGTCACGTGATCCTCCGAGATCGGGTCGACGGCCAGGCTACGCCGCGCCGGTGGCGGCCCGGTCCACGGTGGCCGTCGGATCGCCGCGCAGCACCTGGTCCACATCGAAGCGGATCGGGCGGTCGAGCTGGTCGTAGCGGCAGGATCGGGGATCGCGGTCCGGGCGCCAGCGGACGAACTGGGCGGTGTGCCGGAACCGCTCGCCCTCCATCGCGTCGTAGCCCACCTCGACCACCAGCTCCGGGCGCACCGGCTCCCACTCCAGGTTCTTCGTGCCGGTCCACCTGCTCACGCCACCCGGGATGCGTTGGCCGCGTTCGTGATCGCCGTGCACCCACGGGTGCTCGCCGCCGATGTCCCGGTAGGGCGCCAACTCGTCGAGCAACTCGGCCCGGCGAGCCATGCTGAACGACGCGCTGACCCCCACGTGGTGCAGGACCCCGGAGTCGTCGTAGAGGCCGAGCAGCAGCGAGCCCACCACCGGGCCGGACTTGTGCCAGCGGAAACCGGCCACCACGGCGTCGGCGGTGCGGGCGTGCTTGACCTTGAACATGAGCCGTTTGCCCGGCTCGTACGGCAGGTCGGCCGGCTTGACGATCAACCCGTCCAGCCCGGCGCCCTCGAAGACGTCGAACCACCGACGGGCAGTGTCCGGATCGGTGGTGACCTGGGTGACGTGCACCGGCGGCCGCACCCCGGCCAGCGCCTCGACCAACCGCTCCCGGCGGCGCGGGTAGGGCTGGTCGAGCAGGGCCTCGTCACCGATCGCCAACAGGTCGAACGCCACGAAGTCGGCCGGAGTGGTCTCGGCCAGCATCTTGACCCGGGACGCGGCCGGGTGCACGCGCTGGGCCAGCAGCTCGAAATCCAGTCGGGGCTGACCGCTCGGCCCGTCGCGGCGGATCACGATCAGCTCACCGTCGACAGCGCACCGCTCGGGCAGCTGCCGTCGGGCCTGCTCGACGACCTCGGGGAAGTAACGGGTCATCGACTTGCCGCCCCGGCTGGCCAGCTCGACCTCGTCGCCGTCGCGGAACACGATGCACCGGAAACCGTCCCACTTGGGCTCGTAGGTCACCCCGGGCGTGGTGGGCAGCTTGGGAACGCTCTTGGCCAGCATCGGCTCGACCGGAGGGTTGATCGGCAGGTCCACGGCGACCAGTCAATCAGACGGTACCGACAGCCGTGAGGCAGATCACCGTGGGTCGCGGGGTGGCGTGTCCGCCGCTGCGCCTCCTCGTCCTGACCGACCGAATCGAATAACCGCAGGTCAGAGCTACTTTCGCGAGGTGTCCGAGTGGGTTTGTGACTGCTGTGGGCGGTGGCGGGTGAGCGTCGAGCTGATCCGGGGCCGCTACCGCTACCGGCTGACCCGCCGTTACCCGGCGCGGTTCGGCGGCGGGCGCAACGTGCTCGGCGAGGTCGGTTCGGTGCCGGAGCTGGAGGAACTGCTGCGTCGGCGTACCCCGTTGAGCCTGGCCGACCTGCGCGAAGCCGCCTGATCCCACCCGCCAGCGGTCAGACGGCCCGGAGGATGACCGACCACCCGGCGGATTCCGGCGTCACGATCCACCCGGCAGCCTCGTCTGCATGCGTGGCGGACGCCGGACGGCGCCGCCGGGGAGGGGACGCGATGCGGTTCGAGGCCGATACGGAGATCGACGCCGACGTCGAACACGTCTGGGCGGTGCTCGTCGACGTGCCACGCTGGCCGGAGTGGACGGCCTCGGTGTCCCGCGCCGAGCGTGGCGAGCCGGGACCGCTCGCCGTCGGCGCGACCGCACGACTGACGCAGCCGAAGCTGCGGCCGGCGGTGTGGCGGGTCACCGAGCTGACCGAGCGGCAGGGGTTCGTCTGGGTCTCCGACACGGCGGGCGTGCGGACCACGGCGGAGCACCGATTGCTGCCGCTGCCCGACGGGCGCACCCGCGTCGAACTTGCCTTCGACCAGTCCGGGCCGCTGGCCGGCCTGATCGGCTGGCTGTACGGCGGGATGCTCCGCCGCTACGTGCGGATGGAGGCCGACGGGCTCAGGCGTCGGAGCGAGCAGGGCTGACCGCCGGCTTCTTCAGCACGGCCAACGGGACACCGTTCGGGTCCGGCCGGTGTGCCACGATCCGGTAGCCGTGCCGCTGGTACAGCTGCAGGTTTCGGGCGCTGTCCGCGCCGGTGAACAGGGTGAACCAGGCCACCTGCCCGGCGCACGCCTCCTCGATCGCCGTGAGCAGCCGGGCGCCGACACCCCGACCCTGCTGGTCCGGGGCAACCGAGAGACGCCCCACGTGCGCGGTGTCCTCGACCAGGTGGGCCCGCACCGAGCCGACCAGCCGGTGCCCCCGCCGGGCGGCGAGGACGACGTCCGGGCCGGTCAACACCGCCACCACCTCGTCCAGCGTCTCGGTCAACGGCGGCAGGAACGGGTCTGCGTAGTGCTGCGCCTCGGTCAGGTACGCGGCCCGCTGCACGGTGAGGATCTCACCGGCGTCCGCGACACCGGCCCTGTCGATGATCGCCTCGACGCTCATCGACGTAGCACACCACAACCGCCGTCAGCGCCGACCGGCGGCCAGGCCACGCCGACCGTACGCTGGCGGTGTCCGGTCGAGGTCGAGGGGGAGTGGTGGCCGAGCTGACGTACCCGCAGGTGGGGGCGACCCGGCACGGGCCACTGCCCGGCGGCTACCACCACCTGCGCCACCGGTCCCCGTTGCCGGCCGGCTGCTTCGAGACCGCGGCGGAGGCGGTGCTGAGCTGGCGGCTGCATCGCGCCGCCGGCGTCCGGATGCGTACCGACGCCCCGCGAGCCACCGAGGGAGTGCTGGTGACCGCCGGTCTGGGCCTCGGCCCGGCCCGCCTCTGGGGGGCGTGCCAGGTGGTCTGGAGCGAGGACTCGGCCACGCTCGCCGGCTTCGGCTACGGCACACTGCCCGGACACCCGGAGCGGGGCGAGGAGGCGTTCGTGGTCGGCCGCGAGGACGACGGCGCGGTCTGGTTCGAGGTACGCGCGTTCAGCGTGCCGGACCGCTGGTTCACCCGTGCCGGGGGTCCGGCGGTCCGGTTCGTGCAGCACACGTACGCGTGGTGGCTCGGCCGTACCCTGCGCCGACTCTGCTCGGGCCGCTGACGCACCACGCCGGGACGCCCGCCGTTCGCGTCAGTAGCGGGCGAACGAGCGGATCGGGGCACGGGGGCCGTACTTCGGGGCCTGGATGCCGGCGGCCTCCAGCAGCAGACACACCCGGCCCCGGTGGCCCCGGAACGGCTCCAGCAGGGCCACCATCCGGGCGTCGTCGCCCCTCGGTTCGCCGGCGAGCGCCCAGGCGACAGTGTTCGGGATGTGGAAGTCGCCGACGCTCACCGCGTCCGGATCCCCGTACGCGATCCGGACCACCTCGGCGGCCGTCCACGGCCCGATGCCCGGGATGGCGGTCAGCCGACGGGTGGCGTCGGCGGCGTCGGCGCTGCGCTCCAACCGGTCGGCGAGCGCTGCGGCGCGCCGCAGCGTGTCCGCCCGGCGCTGCTCGACTCCGAACGGGTGGAACACCCAGTACGGGGTGGCGGCCACCGCGGCGGCCTCGGGTGGCAGGAGCAGCGGCTGCAACGGACCCGGTGCCGGTTCCCGGAAGTGCCGCACGGTCGCCGAGTACGCCCGGTACGCCTCCTTGCCGGTGACCTTCTGCTCGAAGATCGCGCGCAGCAGCCGGGGGAAGACCTGCCCGGTCGTCGGCATCCGTAGCCCTCGGTGCTCGCGGGCCAGCCGGGCGACCAGGGGATGTGCCGCGGCCAGTTCGGCGAAGCCGGTCAGGTCGTCACGAAGCCCGGCGATCGCGTCGGCGCGGTCCAGCACGTGCTGGGCGCCCGGCCCGTAGGCCTCCGCCAGCAACTCGCCACCGGCGGACCGCAGGGCGAGGGTCGCCGGGCCGTCCGGGGTGCGGGTGGCCCACCAGAAGGTGCCGGCGGCGACACGGGCGCACGGGTCGTACGGGCTGAACGTGAGCGCACGGACCGAGGCCGCCAGCCGGTATCCGACCGGGGGATGAAACACCCTGGTCGCGGCGGGTTCGGTAGCGGTCACCCGCCCACTCTGCCACGTGCCGGACGGGACGTCGGCACCACCGGTGTGCCGACGTCCCGCGTACGACCGGTGGTCGGCCGCGCCCTCCCCGGCGACGACCGACCACCGTGACTCGTGGTGTGGGTTCTAGTACGAGTAGCCCGAACCCCCGGAGTCGCTCGCGCCGCTGTCCGACGGCGGGGCGACCGGCTTCGGCGTGGAGGTGGGCAGGCAGCTCAGGTTCTTCTTGCCGTCCGGCTGGACCACGAACCAGGTGCCACCGACGGCCTGGCCCTTCCACTGGCCGGGCTTCTTGTCACCGATGTAGCGGTACACGGGCCACCCACCGATGGTCAGCTGCCGGGTGCCGTCCTGGCGGGTCACGCTGCTGACCTTGTCGTCGGAGACGCCGGTGAGCTGCGGGTTGCCATCGGTCAGCGCCGGGGGCCACACCTCGGCGCACTTGTCGACGCAGTTCGACGACGGCGGGTCGGCGGTGTCCTTGTCGAAGCGGTAGAGGATCCAGCCGTCCTCGTCGGTGACCACCTTGCCCATCCGGGCGACGCTCTTGCCGGTCAACTTCTCGGTCAGTTCGACGTTCGCGGGCGGCGCGTCGGCGGCCGGCGCCTCCGCGGACGCCGAGGCCTCCGGTACGACCGACGCGGTGGGCTCGGCCGCGGCGACGGCGACCGGCTCGACCGCGCTTGAGTTCGCGGGGTCGTAACCTGCGGGAGCGCAGGCCGTAAGTGCGACCATCGCGCTCGCGACGATGACGGACCGCTTCATCTGTGCCACGTGCCCTCCTCATTCTTGGCAGTTCACCCATAGGTACGGGATCTGGGCTGTCAAGGTTGAAGAAGTAACAGTGGTCAATTTCACGTTCTTTGATTGAACCGAATCGGATGGAAATCCGTACGCCCCTGCACGGCGGTCTTCCCACAACGACAGATCGGCACCGGTCATTGTGCTAATGACCGGTGCCGATACGGTACGCGAGACTACATGGGCACGGTGACCAGCGGACTCGCCACACCGTTGGCGTCGACCGACTGCACCTGGAGTTGCTTGATGTCAGCCACCACAGCAGACGTCGAGGCGCTCAACTCAAGACCCTGCGGGCGGGCATTGGTGCCGTAGCCACCATCCGGAACCGACCAGGTCGAAATCACCTCGGGGTCGGCGTTCTTGCGCACCACCACCAGCCGGCAGACACGCGGGCCGGGCAACTTCCGCAGGCTGAAATTGATCCGGGTGCCGTAGTCCCGCTTCACCAGGAACACGGTGGTCTGGACACCAGTCGTCGGGTCGGTCGCGTCGACCTGGTCACCCTCCTCCTCGGTGCCACCCACACCCGGCCCACTCGGCGGAGCCGTCGGCCCACCCGTCTGCGGGTCGCTCGGAGCACTCGGCGTCGAATCGGCGAGCACCCCCGGCGCCGGATCGTTGCCCGTCACGCTGACGAACCCGTACCCGGTCAGACCGCCGAAGACCACCACCGCGGCGGCGGTCGCCAACATCTGACGGAACCGGGTACGCCGACGGTCGGCCCGGACCGCGCCCAACGTCCGGTTCAACAGCGCCGGGTCGGTGGCGGTCTGCTCCATCGCCATCATCGTCTCGCCGTCGATGTCGGAGAGCAGCCCCACCACCGGAACCATCGTCTCCAACTCCGCCGCGCACGCCCAGCAGGTAGCGAGATGCTCCTCGAACCGCTCGGTGTCCTGCTCGTCGAGCACGCCGAGCGCGTACGCCGCGACGTCCATGTGGTCCGGCCGGCTCATTCTGTCACCCCCCGCTCCTGCAGAGCCGTACGCAGCGCGCGCAGCGCGTAGTAGACCCTCGACTTGGCCGTGCCGAGCGGCAGCCCCAACTCCTCGGCGGCCTCCGGCACCGTCCGCCCCCGGAAGTACGTCGAGATCAGGATCTCCCGGTGCGACTGACTGAGCGTACGCAGGGCGTCCGCCACCGTCATCGTGCGTAGCACCCGGTCGGTGCTGTCCGCCTCGGCGAACGCGGTGAGGTCCCGGTCGTACGTCTCCGGCGGCCGGGCCTCCTGGCTGCGGTGCTCGTCGATGGCGATCCGTCGGGCCACCGTGACGAGCCACGGTCGCAACGAGCCCTGCCCCTGGGTGCCCAGGCGGTGCGCGTTGCGCCAGGCCCGCAGCAGCGTCTCCTGGACGATGTCCTCCGCGCGCTGCCGGTCCCCCCCGGTGAGACGCATGACGAACATCAGTAGTGGACCAGCGTGCTCCGCGTAGAGCAGCTTGATCAGTTGGTCGGAATGGCTGGCCTCGGTTGTCGTCGCCTGATGGCGTCCGGGCGCCGGTCGCGGCGTCACCGGACCATTCTGGCGAGACGTCGCGCGCGCGTCGACCCCCCGGGCAGACGAGGTCGGCCGCGACGAGGACCGCGCCGACAACCAGTCAGCGCGTACCGCGTCGCCATGCCAGCCGGCCGCCACCGCATGCATGCAGACCTCCGGGGGTTTCCGTCACCAACGTCGGCCCACGAGGCGGGCCGCCCGGTGGTACGCACCGCCGCCCCGAACGGATCAACGAACCGCGGAAAAAAAATTCTGCGTCGCTGTCGGAGCGCACAGTCAGTGCGCGGCGGACGGTCAGCGGCGTACCGAGAACAGCCCCGGCGGAGGGGGATCGGACCCTGTCGCGTCGGCGTCCCGGACGAGTTGCGCACCGCCGGCGAAGCGCTCCAACTCGTCGCCGGCCACCACCCGACCCGGGAACCAGTCGCCGGCAGCGCGCCGGGTCAGCTCCGGCACTGGCGGTGTGGTCCGCCCGGCGACCAGCACCAGGTTCCCGTACCGGCGGCCACGCAGCACCGCCGCGTCCCCCACCAGACATGCCTGCGGCAGCACCGAGCGGACCGTGGCGACCTGCCCGCGCGCGTGCCGCAGCGGCGGACCGTCGGCCAGATTCGCCAGATACCAACCCGCGGGGCGGAGCACCCGGGCCACCTCCGCCGCGTACTCCACCGACGTGAGATGAGCCGGGGTACGCGCACCGGCGAACACGTCGGCGACCACCACGTCGAAGCTGGCATCCCGGGTGGAGGCCAGCACGGCCCGGGCGTCCTGCACCCGGACCCGCAGCCGCGCGTCGGACGGCCACGGCAACGCCCGGCGCACCAACTCCACCAATGCACCGTCCACCTCGGACACCCGCTGGGTCGATCCGGGCCGGGTGGCGGACACGTACCGGGGCAGGGTCAGGGCCCCGCCACCCAGGTGCAGCACCCGCAACGGCTCACCGGCCGGCGCGATCAGATCCACTGCGGCGGCGAGCCGCCGGACGTACTCGAACTCCAGATGGGTGGGATCGGTCAGGTCCACATGCGACTGCGGCGCGCCGTCCAGCAGCAGCGTCCACGAACCCGCCCGGTCCGGGTCCGGAACGAGTTCCGCCTGCCCGGTGTCCACCTGCTCGACCACCCGGTCAGCCGCCCGTTTACGTCCCATCGCGACAGGTACCCGTCTACCGCGCCGCGCGGGCCGCGGCGGTCAACGCGCGGTGCAGCAGCCGGGAGTCGCCGAGCAGGGCACGCAACCGTCGTTCCAGACCGGCGATCGGGATCAGGTTCTGTGGAGCCCGCGGATCCTTGTACGGCGTGGAGGCGAAACGCGGCAGGGTGACCAGCGACAGATCGGCCAGCTCGATCGCCGCCTCGACGGGCAGGTCGGCCGAGCACTCCACCCGGACGATGCCCGCCCACGGCGCGCCGATCGCCACCGGCAGCCGCAAATACCACGACCAACCACCCCAGGCGGTGCCGAGCCGGAACACCGGCGAGCGCTCACCCGACGCCAGCCCGACCACCACCGCCGTCAGCCGCGCATCGAGGTACTGGCTGTGCTGGGTCTTGATGTAGCCCAACGTGCGCGGCAACTGCCGGCGACTCCGCAACGGGCCGTCCACCACCAGCAGGTCACCGTCGACCCGGGCGGCGTCGGACACGGCCACCTCCAACGCCGTCAGCGGACCTTGCACCGCCGCTGGCAACTTCCCCAGCTCACCGGTGCCACCCACCCGGTGCACCGGATAGCGGATCGCACCCGCCACCACGTCCTGCGCCGACGGGCTCGCCGTGAACAGACCCCGACCGACCCGGGTGCCGGCCAGCTGCGCCGCCCCCCGGCCCAGGTCGCACCGCACCACCCCGGCCGCGTACGAGGCGGCCAGCCCGGGGAACGACCCGCCGTCCGCCTCCGCCGTCCAGATGCTCGCGTCGATCCGGCGAACCCCGTCGACCAGCAGCACCACGTCGGGCGCGCGGACCCCCTGGCGTACCCCGATCGCCCGCCAGTCCACAGCGGGCAGCTCCGCGTCCGCGTCGACCTGCGCGCTGCTCGGCGCGGCAGGCCCGGCGGCGGACGCCTCGAACGACGCCCCGTACGCCGGATCCCACGAGTCGACGAAGAACGCGGCGTCGCCCCGCACGCTCACCGGCCCGTCCGTTCGATCCGCGACGAACGCGCGTCCTTACGCACCTCGAAGCGGACCGGAATCCGCTCGGCCAGCGCCGGCACGTGTGTGACCACACCGACCATCCGGTCGCCCCTCGCGGCCAGGTTCTCCAGGGTGGCGGCCACCGTGTCCAGGGTGGCCGCGTCGAGCGTGCCGAAGCCCTCGTCCAGGACGATCGACTCCAGACTCGCCGCCGTTGTCGACATCCCGGCGAGCTGCTCGGAGAGCGCCAACGCCAACGCCAACGACGCCTGGAACGTCTCACCGCCGGACAGGGTGCGCACGCCCCGGCGCAACCCCGCGTCGTGGTGGTCGACCACGAGGAACTCGCCCTTGTCGTGCACCAGCTCGTACTGGCCGGACGACAGCTCCCGCAGGATCCCCGACGCGCCGTCGACGAGCAGGTCCAACGCCTCCGCCAGCAACCAGCGCTCGAAGTTGTTGGCCCGCAGGTGCCCGGCGAGCGCACGCGCCACCTGCGCCTCCCGCTCGTGCACGGACCGCTGCTCGCGCAGCGCCCCGGCCTGCTCGCGCCGCTCGCGCAGCCGTCGCCGGTCGGCGTCGGCCCGCTCCACAGCGACCGTCGCGGCGTGCACCGGATCGTCACCGACCGGCACGTCGACGGCCGCGAACCGGTCGGCGATGTCGCGCTGCACGGCGCCAGCCACCGCCTCGGCCTCGGTCACCGCCAACGCCCGACCGGCTCGGTCGGCGCGGCGGCGGTCCGCCTCGGTGGTCGCCCATCCGGTCAGCGTGGCCCACGCGGCGGCAACGTCCTCCCGATCGGTCGCCGGCGGGCCGAACCGGGCCAACCCGTCGCGGGAGGTGTCGAAGGCCCGCCATGCCGCCCGCAACCGCTCCTCGGCGGCGTCCACCCCCGCCCGCGCCTGGCGCGCGGCCTCACGGCCGGACCGAACCGCTGTCGCCGCCTCCTCCAACGCTCCCCGCAACCGGGCGTGCTCGGCCAACACCCGGCGCAACACGGCCGGCTCCGCCGCGCCGTCGAGCTGACCGTCCAGCTCGGCCAACCGGGCGTCCACCTGCTCCTGCCGGGCCCGCGCCTGCACCAGCAGCCGCTCCAGGTCACGCGCTGCCGCGTCGCGCTGCTGCACCGTCGCCTGCGCCGCCTTGGTCGCGGTCCGCGCCGCCTTGCCCGCCGCCGTCGCGGCCGCCACCGCCGAGTCGGCCGGCACGTCCGGCACCCGCGTCACCGGCTGTTCGCAGACCGGGCAGGGCGCGCCGGCATGCAGGTGCACTCGCAAACTGACCGCCAGGTCGGTGGCCTTGGCCTCCTCGTGCGCCCGGAACGCCGCCTCCAACTCGGCGTCGGCCCGCTCGGCCGCCACACGGGCCTCGGCCAGCGCGGCCACCGCCGTGGCGTGCTCGTCGTTCGCCGCGCCCACCGCCGCCCGGACCGTGTCCGCCTCGCCGGACAACCGGTCCCGATCGTCGTACGCCCGCAGGAGCAGCCGCGCCGCGCTCTCGTCGCCGGCACCGGCCAGCTCCCCGCGCAGCTTCTCCTCCCGCTCCTCCGCCAACGACACAGCGGTCGCCGCGGCCTCGGCCTCCGCCCGCGCCGCGGTGACCGCGCGCGCCACCTCGGCCACCCCGCCCGGCGCGCGTACCCCGGTCAGCACCCGCAACTCGTCGTCGAGGGCGGTCAGCGCCGCCGCCGCCTCCCGTGCGGCGGCCCGAGCCGCCGTCAGCTCCGGCACCGCCGCCGTCACCGCCGCCGACAGCTCCGCCATCCGCTCGACCCGCGCATCGGCCTCGGCCAACGCCTCGTCGTCCACGCCGGTGAGCCCGGCGAGCACCTGGTCGACCGCGTCGAGTTTGGCGTCCGCCTGCGTGGCCCGCGCCGTCGCCCGCTTCTGCACGTCCTCGTAGACGCCCAGGCCCAGCAGGTTGACCAGGATCTGCTGCCGCGTCGCCGGCTTCGCGTGCAGGAAATCGGCGAACTGCCCCTGCGGCAGCACCACGCAGCTGGTGAACTGCTCGTACGGCAGCCCCACCGCGTCCAGCACCGCCTGCTCCATCTCGGCGGGGGTGCCCGCCACCACCTCACCGAGGTCGTCCGGACTCAGACCGGTGTCCAGTTTGGTGACGTCGAAGCCCGCCGGCATCAACTGCAACCCGGCGTTCGCGGTCTTGACGTTGCCCCGGCCGTCCCGGCGGACGACCCGGGTCGCGACGTAGCGGGCCCCACCGGACTCGAAGACCAACCGCACCCGCGCCTCGGTCGCCGACGGCGCGAGGGCGTTGGCCAACCCCCGTGCGCCACCCCAGCGGGGCACCATGCCGTAGAGCGCGAAGCAGATCGCGTCCAGCACCGTGGACTTGCCCGAACCGGTCGGGCCGATCAGGGCGAAGAAGTCGGCGTCCGTGAAGTCGACTGTCGTCTCGTCCCGGAAGACCGTGAAGCCGGCCATGTCCAAGCGCATCGGACGCATCAGTGCTCGACCTCCTCGAAGAGCTCGTCGAAGAGTTCCTGGACCCCCTCGTCGGCGTGACCCCGACTGTCCAGATAGTCGGCGAACAACTCCCGGGGCGAACGCCCCGACCGCTGTGCGATGCGGGCGCCGCTGCCCGGCGCGGCCAACAGCTCCGGGTCGATCCGGATCTCCAACGCCCGGGGCAGCAACTCCTGCACCTCCTCGCGCAGGCCGGCGCGGGGTTGCTCCCGCACGTACACCCGCAGCCAGGCGTCCGGCGCCTCGATCTCGGCGAGCTGGGCCAGGGTGCCCCGCACCGTCCGCAGCGCGCTCGCCGCCGTCACCGGCACCTCCCGCACCCGGGCGGCCGTGCTGGCCGTCACCTCGACGATCGTCACCGACGGGACGTTCTCCTGCTCGCCGAAGTCGACAGCCAGAGGGCTGCCGCTGTAGCGCACCGGGCAGGGGCCGATCACCCGCTGCGCCCGGTGCAGGTGGCCCAACGCCACGTAGTGCGCTGTCGCCGGGAAGACGGTGGCCGGCACGGCGTAGCCCAGCACCGTGTGCGCGTCGCGTTCGCCGCCACCGGTGGACGCGCCCGTCACCGTCAGGTGCGCGGTGACCAGGTGCACCCGGTCCGGTTCGGTGAAACCCTCGGTCAGTCGCCCCAGCACCCGGCCCAGGTGGTCGGCGTACGTCTGGTTGGTCTCCGCCGCGGTCAGCTCGTACATCTCCAGCGCGCGCACCGCGTACCGCTGGGACAGGAACGGCAGCGCGGCCAGCCGCCACCGCTCGCCGCCGGCGGTGGTGCCATCGATGACGTGCTCATCCGGGTTTTCCCGCACCCCGCCGCGCAGCGTGATGCCGGCGGCCTCGGCCCACGGGCGGAGCGCGTCCAACGCGGGCCCGTTGTCGTGGTTGCCACCGATCGCCACCACGTCCGCGCCGGTGCGGCGCAGCGCCGTCAACGCCCGGGTGACCAGCCGGGTCGCCTCCGAGGTGGGCGCGGCGGTGTCGTAGAGGTCACCGGCGACGATCACCAGATCCGGCTGCTCGGCACGGGCGATATCGATCACCCCGGCCAGCACCGCCTTGTGCTCCTCGGCCCGGGACTGCCCCTTGAGCACCTTTCCCACGTGCCAGTCGGAGGTGTGCAGGATCTTCATGGCTGTTGCCGGCCCCTACCTAGAACGGGATGTCGTCGTCGGAGCTGCCACCGCCGGAGCCCACCACGGCGAACGGGTCGGCGGACTGGGTGATCGAGCGCAGCGTCTCCGATGGCGCCCGACCCGCCTCGGAAACCCGGGTGGCCCAGGCCGGGAACGGAAACTCCAGACAGAGCGGCACCGGGATGTCCGGCTGGTTGACGAACATGGTGCCCGGCTTGGCCAGCAGCGCCCGCTGGCGCTGGGCGGGCGGGAGGAAACCGTACTCCGGGCGGGACGCCTCGGCCGGGTCGAGCCGGCCGACCACCCGGATCGCCGAGTTCGTGACGATCCGCCGTTCCACCTCGCTCGCCGTCTGCTGCGCGCCGATCAGGATCACCCCGAGCGAGCGGCCCCGCTCGGCGATGTCGAGCAGCACCTCCTTGATGGGGGAGGAGCCCTCCCGGGGGGCGTACTTGTTGAGCTCGTCGAGGACGACGAAGAGCAGCGGCTTCGCGGTGCCGGCCTTCTCCTTGCGCTCGAACTCGCTCTTCAGCGTCACACCGACCACGAACCGCTGCGCCCGGTCCGGAAGGTTGTGCAGGTCGACCACCGTGACCTGCGCGGACTCGCTGGTGTTGATCGAGTGCGGGCGGCGGGTCGCCAGGTCGCCACGGATCAGCCGGGCGAGGTCCTTCTTACTGCCGATCAGCCGCCGGGCGAACGCGTTGACGGTGCCCAGACCGACAGCGCTGCCCGCCCAGTCGGAGCGGGTCTCGTCATCGTTGAGCTGGTCGACGATGTGGTCCACCAGATCGCCGTAGGAGCCGAGCCGGACCCCGTCGATGCTCACCCCGCCGTCGGCCGGCTGGGCGTAACGGGCCAGGTGGGCCGCCACCGAGTGCACCACCATCGTGTACTGCTGGCGTTCGTCGTCGGCGTCGGCGAAGACGTACGGCAGCAGGCGGTCGGTGCAGAACTCGGCGAGCGTCCAGTAGAAGCTGTCGACCCCGGTGAGCCGGCTGCTCACGTCGGGAGTGCCCGACGAGTCGCCGGGGCGCGGCGGGGCGTACACCCGCACGTCGGGGAACGCGCCGGCGCTCAGCCCCAGCTTCGCGTACGCGGCCCGGGTGGGCTCGTCCAGGCGGGTGTTGGGGTGGTCGAGGAAGAGCAGGTCCTCGCCCTTGACGTTGAAGATCAGCGCCTTGGCGTTGACCGCGTCGCCACCCAGCACCCCGGAGCGGAACACCGAGTAGAGCAGGAAGGTGGCGAAGCTGGTCTTGGTGGCGACACCGGAGATGCCGGAGATGGAGACGTGCGCGCCCCGGCTGCCGTCCAGGAAGTCGGCGTTGAGGTAGACCGGGACGCCGTCGCGGCCCATCCCCATCGGGATGCGCCGCTCCATCCGGTCGAAGTGCAGCGCGCGCGCCCGGGCGTCGCCCTCGGCCCGGTGCACCACCGCGCCCGGGGTCGGCGGAACGTACAGCTCCGGGTCGACGCGCGTGGTGGTGACCTCGGCCGCCTCCTGCACCTGCGCGGGCAGCGTGCCGTCGGCGATGGCGAACACGTCCGAGTCGAACTGGGCGCCCTCGTGCCGGGCGCGGACCTGGGTGACCACCCCGGCGATGGTGACCGGCTCCCGGTCCGGCAGCTCCCGGCGGGTGACCACCACGTCGTCGAGCTGGAGGTAGCTGCCGGGCGCCACGGCCGTCCAGAACTGCAGCGGGGTGGCGTCGGCGGTGCCCAGCACCCGCCCGACCGCCTCGCCAGGGCTGTCGAGGTCGGCTTCGGTCATCGGGCGACTCGGGTCGCTCGGGCAGCACGGTCGGGAAGCATGCTGTGCATCCTGCCCGAGGAGTACGACAGGTCGCCACGCGACGCGGCGGACGACACCATGCGCCGTCACACTCATGACGCTGGGTGCTCGATCGGACGCGCGTGGTGGAAGGGAATCAGGTCGGCGAGCCACGCGCGGAGAGCAGCGCCCGGACGCCCGGGCTGCGCACCGGTTGAGTCGGCGCGTCTTGTCCGATCGAGAGCAGATTGCCCGGACGGTGAATCGATCCGGGCGGTGGGCTCGTGTTGGATCGGCGCGCGGAGGGTCTTGCGCGCTGATGCCGGCGCCCTTCGCGAATCCATTGCATCCGTTCGCGTCGTTGCGGATTTTGCCAATTGCGCCTCCCTGTCGAGGCCTTGGACCGTTTCGGGGCATTCGTGTAGGCAAGTGCGACATGAGATTGGGGGTATAGCGAGCCGTCTGTCTCACGTATTCTCGGGGCGCCGTGATCACAGCGCTTTGGGCTGGGGGTCTTGTCGATCCGGTATTCCGATAACTCGTCCTGGCGAAGGGTGGGCCGATGGCTCCTTCGGTAAAAACGCAGATCGCTGTGGCGCCTGATGGTCGGAGAGTCACTGTCTCCTGCCGTGCGGAGCGCCTTCAGGAAGAGTGGTTCTGGCATGCGCGGTTGACAAGTAAGGCCTTTGCGATTTCGGTGGCAGTCGGACGGCCGCAGTACGCGGCTGACAGCGTGGCTGCCGGTGGCTATCAGCTCAGGGAGAGGGTGAGCTACGGGACCCATCCGCTTACGGTTTCCGTCTCTCCCGAGGGCGAGGGTTATCTGGTCACCTGGGAGTCGACTCATCACAGCCTGGTGTTCGGAGGGCCGGGGCAGGCTCCCCGGCTACGGGACATCACCACCCTTCTCGACGAGCTCAGGCCGCAGGACGGCGTCGATGGCCTGCGACTTCGCCCAGCGCCGGGGAGCGAGACCGTCATGTGGGGTCTTTTCGGCGTTAAGTTCACCGATGCCGGAATGGTTTCCTTCTATCCGCGGCAGGAAGCGACGGGACTAGTGCCGGATCAACCGGGGCTCTCCGTGCCGGCCGGTGACCTCTGGCGCAAAACGATGGGCTCCGCTGACGGCAGCGGAGGTCAGAGCAAGTACATCCTCGCGAACGATAGCTCCGTGGCGGTGCTCGACGACGACTTCGGTCGTGCCGCGACTATCACGCAGGCTGCTCAGGAAGCCCTGCTCTCTTCCCTCTCCGTGAAGTGGTCGTAGGTCGTGACCTCGATCCTGGCGGCCGCTCTCGTGGCCGCGTGGGCGGCGATTGTGTTGCTGTTCCTCGGATACAGCGCCCTATTGGGACAAATTAGGGAATTCAAGAGCGGGCAGCCAACCGGAGGCGGCGTCTCGCACCCGGAGCTCGCGGCGCCGTCGGCCGTCAGCAGGACAGTCGCCTTGGTCGTCGGTTCTGGATGCGCAACGTGTGCAGAGGTGTTGCCGGCATGGCTGACGCTGGCGCCCCAGCTCGCCGACGCCGGTCATCGGCCGGTACTGCTGAGCATCGACAACTCCACGGGTTGGGCCGAGCACGGCGCTGAGACTTTCATGCTGGGCTCGGAGCTGTCCGCGCCACTACTGCTGGCGTATCAGCCAGCTCTCCTGCTGTTTGACGAGTCCGGAGCGATCGTCTCTGCCGAACCCGTCGGTTCCGCACTCGGGCTGCAAGAGTATTGCGCACCGCTACTCGGGCTCGTCTCCTCCTGACCGCGGCTGTTTTGAAGAAAGGCTCTCGACATGTCCTCTCTGTTGGACCGGATCCCAACAATCGAATTTCAGGCTGAAGCAGGAGGCGTGGGTTCGGGTGCCACGCCGATGTCCAGTCGCCCACTGGCTACGCCGTCTCAGCCCGTCCCGGCCCGGTCGACGATCGAACGACGCTCTTTTCTTCGCGCGGTGGTGGTCGGGGGAGGTGCGCTGGCCGTGACGATGTTCGGTTGGGTTGGCGAGCGCATCCCCGCCTTCGCAGCGAAAGGTGACCGGGTCACGCTGCATCCGACCCACTGCATGGGCACGAATACCAGTGGCGATGTGCCCTGTTGGGGGCGGCAGTACATTGGTGGGACCTACTGCGGCACGGACGGCCGGCACCGCAACGACACCGTCAACATGGGCAGCTACGACCGGCTCTACAGTTGGGAGGCCGCCTGCGGCGGCTATGCAGGCTGGTACTGGGTCAATGACCGCGACGTCCAGACTCGCTGTTGGGACGGACGCTACTACACGATCGTGCACGCAACCGGCCTCAAGAGCGGCCCTTACACCACCTGCTGCAAGAAGACGGTGTAAGAGACGATGACCGCCCCGGTACTCGGTGGACTCGGCAAGTTGGCATCACCTTTGCAGATGGCGTACGTCGTCGTGGCAGGAACGATCGCGCTGGCGGTCGCCTCGCTGCTGTCGCCGTTCGCCGTCGGAACTGTCCTGATATCTGCCTGCGCGGTTGGGGTGGCGGCCGGGTACTCGACGTCTGGATCTGTTTGAAGCCACAACTCAGCCGCGTTGCTGACCTCGTCGGTCTGGCGGGGAACGAAGAATGTGAACTACTTCAACCACGGTCTCCTCTTGGGAGGCACCGCGTCCGGCCTGTTGTTGCTGCTGCCGGCCGCGGCTGTGCAGCTGCTTCCGCTGATCGTCCGGGAGGTCTCCCTGGTGATCGTGGTCGTGCTGGCGGTTCTCTGTGAGGTTCGGATCGTGCCCTTCCGGCTTCCCCAGAATGCTCGCCAGGTGCCAAGCTCGATCATGGTGCGGGCGGACGGCAGTGGTGCCCTGCAGTTCGGCTTCGAGATGGGTACTGGACTCCGCACGTTCGTCCCGACCCAGTTGCCGTACCTGCTGGTCGCTCTGTCCCTGCTGATAGTGCCGTGGTGGGCGGCGCCGATGATGGGTACCTGCTTCGGATTCGGCCGGACCCTCATGGTCCGATCGGCCGTCAGTTCGGGTGATGCCTCGCAGTGGGATGCCCGATTCGCCAGCCATCGCAGGACGATCGTCGCGCTGTGTTGGATCGCTGCCCTGGGGGCTCTGACCGTCATCGTCACCGTGCTTCCCGATTCGACACTCTTCGCCCCGCTGCCGTTCCGGTAGCCGTCGTCGTGGGTCAGTTGCCGCTCCAAGCAACTGGCCCACGGCTCGAGAGTTCGAGGGCAATCGCTGACCGGCGGGACTCAACTTCCCAGGCGGCGGTCGCGTTACTTAGGTATGGAGCACGTATGAATGACGACTTCGGCACTTTCGTCGCGACGAGCGGCCCTCGACTGCTCCGCTTCGCCGTTCTGATCACCGGGCAGCGGGCCGATGCCGAGGATCTGCTGCAGGAGGTGTTGGAGCAGGCATACCCCCGCTGGCGGGCGGTCCGGCAGCGGCAGCCGGAAGCCTATCTGCGCCGTGCCATGACCAACCGGCTGGCCAGCCGATGGCGCTCACCGTGGAACCGACGTCGGGTGGCGCACCTGCCGGATGCGGCGGCGCAGCAGGACGAGATGGCTCGGGTCGATGACCGGGAGGTGCTTCTGGCGGCGATGCGGGAGCTTCCGCCGCGGATGCGGGCCGTTGTGGTGTTGCGGTACTGGCTGGGTCTCTCCGAGGCGGAGGTAGCCGCCGAATTGGACTGTTCCACGGGCTCGGTGAAGAGCCAGGCTTCCCGCGGTCTGCACCGCTTGCGAGCTCGACTGGAAGCTGCCGGTGTCACCCCACTCGACCTCGACCTTGCGGAGGACAACCATGCGTGATCACGAGGTGGCTGACCTGCTCGACCGCGCTGTCGCGACTGTCGAACTGCCGTCCGGTCTCGCCGGACGGGTCGTTGCCGGAAGCCGGGCGCGTCGACGCCGACGTCTGCTGGCGGTCGGTGCGGTGGCGGTGGTGGCCGCTGCGGGGGCACTGCTGCTTCCGCAGGTGGACCCGCTCGGCCGCGATGGCGGCAGCGACGTCGGGGGCGCCGAGCCCGGCGCGGCTGCCGACGTCCCGACCGGGATCCTCGGTCCCGACGGTCGAGCGGTGACAGAGACGCAAATTGTCGCTGTCGGTCGGGCCGGGTCGGAGACGCTTGTACTGGTCAACCGGGAGCCGCACGCCGACGAGCGGGCTGTCGGGGGGAAAGCGGCCGAGGTGTGGGTCGCCCCGGACGGGGGCGGTGCGCGACGGTTGCACGACTACCTCTCGTACGATCTCGCATGCATCGACGGTGACGCGGTCTGTGCAGCTGTCCGGTCCACTGGCAGCGGGCTGGGCGTGGCCGTGGCCCGGCGCTCAGGTGGCCGGCTCTACGTGCTGGTCCAGGCACCGCAGGGGCGTACCGTCGAGGTCGTGGCCGACGGCGTGCCGCACTCGCTCGGCCCGGCCCCGCGCGGCGCGGTGACGGAGGTGGTCGCCATCGAGCCGTACGACGAAGTGCAGGTCTGGGCGAGCACTACGGACGGCCAGCGCTACCGGATCCCGTGGGCTCCCGGCGCGGTCCTGAACGACTGAGCCCTCCGCACACGGGACCGCCTGCCGCAGCCCTCGCCGACCCGAGCGCCGCAGCCTGTGCGGGCGCGATGGACGGGCGATGTCGATGTCGGTCGCCCTCGACGAGCGGTCCTACCGACGGGCGTGGCGCAGCATGAGGACGCCGTCGTCGGCGGCGAGCACGTGGCGCAGCGGCAGGTGTCGGGGCGGGGCGGTGTCGCCGGCGGTGATCCGGCCCGGTCCGGGGCCCGCGAGCAGGGGGGAGACGGTCAGGCACAACTCGTCCACGAGGTCGGCGGCGGTGAGCGCGCCGAACAGGTGCGGGCCACCCTCGCAGAGCAGTTGGGTGAGCCCGCGCCCGTGCAGCGCGGCAAGGCCGGCGGCCAGGTCGACCCGGTCGGTGCCGCAGCGCAGCAGATCGGCAACGTCGGTGAGGCCGGGCGGCGGGTCGGCGTCGGCGTGGGTGAGGACGATCGGGCGGGTCGGCGCGTCGGCGAAGGCGGCCTGCGCCGGGTCCAGGTCGAGGGAGCCGGAGACGACCACGAGCGTCGGGTACTCCGCCAGCCCGTTGGCCCGACGCCAGGCGCGGCGGGCCTCGTTCAGACGGACCGCCCGGTACGCCTCGTGGCGAAGCGTGCCGGCGGCGACCACCAGCGCGTCGCAGACCATCCGCAGCAGGCCGAACACCCGCTTGTCCGGCTCCCCGGAGAGCCCGGCGGAGTAGCCGTCCACGGTGACGGCGCCGTCCAGGCTGGAGACGAAGTTGACCCGCAGTCGGGGCTGGTCGGAGCGGCCGTAGAGGGCGGTCAACGCGGCGTTGTCGAGCGGCTGTGCCGACGGCTCGGGCCAGAGCCGTCGGATCGGAATTCCGACCGTCATTCGCCGGCCGGACCAGTGACCGGAGGGGTCGGTTCGACGGTACGGTGCTGACAGTCGCACCAGTTCCGGCCCGGGCAGTCGTCGTGTCGCCGGGCCCGGCACGCGCGGCAGATCATGCTCGCAGCCTAAGCCGCGGGAGGACAGGACAGCATGCCGCGTCAGATCTTCCAGCTGAAGATGTCCCTGGCCAGCATCCGCCCACCGGTGTGGCGGCGGGTCCTCGTGCCGGCCGGTTACACGCTGGACCGGCTGCACCGGGTGGTGCAGCACGCGATGGGGTGGCGGGACTGCCACCTGCACTCGTTCGAGATCGACGCCGTGCAGTACGGCGAGCCCGACCCGGACGGCGAGTTGGGGCTGCACGACGAGTTGGACGCGCGGTTGGACGCGGTGCTCGGTAAGGGCAGCCGGTTCTCCTACACGTACGACTTCGGCGACTGGTGGGAGCATGACCTGGTCGTGGAAGACGCGCTGACCGTCGACCCCGAGGAGCGGTACCCGGTCTGTCTGGCCGGCGAGCGGGCCTGCCCGCCGGAGGGCATCGGTGGGCCGCTGGGTTACCGCGCGCTTCTGGTGGCCATGGACGACCAGGCCGCGCCGGCCGATCTCGCCGACCCGCGGCTGGCGTTGCTGCGCGACTGGGCGGGCGCCAGCTTCGACCCGTCCCGCTTCGATCCCGACCGGGCGACCACCCTCCTCCGCCGCTTCTGCTGATCACGCCCTCGCGCCGCCCGCCCTGTCGATCAAGAGATTTGCGTCAGAGGCACGGCGATTTCTGACCGAAATCTCTTGATCACCATGGGTTGAAGAGGTGGTCAGGGTGGGTGTGGGCTGGGACGGAAGGGGCTGCCGGGGCGTGCGGTAACGATCTGGGAACGCTCCCATCGCCCTATTGACACTCCCGTTACCCGACGGCAATCTCATGGGAGCGCTCCCGAGGTGGCATGGGTCACTCACGCATCCCCGGCCTGGCGCGATGAAACACCCCCCACCACAACCACCCAGCCTCACCACCGGAAAGAGGGGTCAGCGCATGAGTGTCACCACGCGGCGTACCCGCCTGGCGGCCGCTGCCCTGGCCGCGATCACCGCAATCGGCGGTCTCGCGGCCTGCGGCAAGGACGACGACAAGCCGGCTGCCGGCGAGAAGCCGACCAAGTTGGTCGTCGACACCTTCAGCGAGTTCGGCTACGACGAGCTCGTCAAGCAGTACGAGAAGGACACCGGCATCAAGGTCGAGCTGCGCAAGACCGCACAGCTCAGCGAGTACCGGCCGAAGCTGGTCCGCTACCTGGCGACCGGCAAGGGCGCGGCGGACGTCACCGCTCTGGAAGAGGGCATCCTCAACGAGTTCAAGACCAACCCGCGTAACTGGGTTGACCTCAACCCGCTGATCGCCGACCACTCCAAGGAATACCTGCCCTGGAAGTGGGAGCTGGGCAAGTCGCAGGACGGCCGGCTGGTCGGCCTGCCGACCGACGTCGGCAGCCTCGCCGTCTGCTACCGCAAGGACCTGTTCCAGGCGGCCGGCCTGCCCACCGAGCGCGACCAGGTGTCGGCGCTCTGGCCGGACTGGAAGGGCTTCCACGACGCCGGCCTGAAGTACAAGCAGGGCAGCGGCGGCAAGGCGTTCGTCGACTCGATCACCGCCGTCTCCAACGGTGTCATGTTCCAGGGCAACGGTGATCTGTTCTACGACAAGGAGAACAACATCATCGCGGACACCAGCCCCGCGGTGAAGAACGCCTGGGACACCGCCACCTCGATGGTGGACATCTCCGCCAAGACGTCCACCTGGTCGCCGGAGTGGTCGGGTGGCTTCAAGCAGGGCACCTTCGCTGTCACCTTCTGCCCGTCCTGGATGCTCGGCATCGTGTCGGACAACTCCGGTCCGGCGAACAAGGGCAAGTGGGATGTCGCGGCCGTGCCGGGTGGCGGCGGCAACTGGGGTGGCTCGTGGCTCGCGGTTCCGGAGCAGAGCAAGTACCCGAAGGAGGCGGCGAAGCTCGCCGAGTACCTCACCAACGCGAAGAGCCAGGTGGACGCCTTCAAGCTCAAGGGCCCGCTGCCCACCAACCTGGAAGCGCTGAAGAACGAGGCGTTCCTCAGCTACACCAACGAGTACTTCAGCAACGCGCCGACCGGCAAGATCTTCGGTGAGAGCGTCGCCAAGATCCAGCCGACCCACCTGGGTCCGAAGCACCAGGCGGTGAAGGAGAACGCGTTCGAGCCGGCACTGCGGGCGTTCGAGAACGGGCAGGCCGACAAGGCGAAGGCCTGGGAGCAGTTCACGAAGGACGCCAAGACTCAGGGTGCCTTCTGAGTGATTCCCTGCCGGTGGCGTTCGGGGTTTCCCGGACGCCACCGGCCGGTCCCCTCCGCGTAGCGCCCTGCGCGAGGGCCCCCGGGCCTCGCCGGAAAAGGAATTTCGCATGAGCCTGTCGGCCACGACGGCACCGCCGTCGCCAGCAGCACCGCCCTCTCCCGACGTCTCTTCCCGACGTAACCGGGGAAGGTTACTCAACCGCCTCGACGTCAAGTACTCGCCGTACCTCTACATCGCACCGTTCTTCCTGATCTTCGGTGTGTTCGGGCTGTACCCGATGCTGCGTACCGCCTGGATGTCGCTGCACGACTGGGACATGATCGGCGACCACTCGTTCATCGGCTTCGACAACTACACCCGGCTGGTGTCGGACGAGTACTTCTGGAACGCGCTGGTCAACACGTTCGGCATCTTCGCCCTGTCGACCATCCCGCAGCTGTTGCTCGCCCTCTTCCTGGCGAATCTGCTCAACCGGACCTTCCTGCGCGCCAAGACCTTCTTCCGGATGGCCATCTTCGTGCCGAACGTGGTGTCGGTGGCCGCTGTCGCGATCGTCTTCGGGATGCTGTTCCAGCGGGAGTTCGGCCTGTTCAACTGGCTGCTCAGCCTCGTTGGTGTCGACGCGGTCGACTGGGACTCGCAGCGGTGGAGTTCCTGGACCGCCATCTCCACGATGGTCAACTGGCGGTGGACCGGGTACAACACCCTGATCCTGCTCGCCGGGATGCAGGCCATCCCGAAGGACCTCTACGAGGCCGCGGAGATCGACGGCGCGAGCCCGTGGCGGCAGTTCTGGCAGATCACCCTGCCCATGCTCAAGCCCACCTTCATCTTCGTGGTCATCCTGTCCACGATCGGCGGCATGCAGCTCTTCACCGAGCCGCTGCTCTTCGGTAACGGCAACATCCTCGGCGGCGACCAGCGGGAGTTCCAGACGCTGGCTATGTACATGTACGAGATGGGAATCGAAAACCTGAGCACCGCCGGCTACGGAGCCGCAGTCGCCTGGGCGATCTTCATGATCATCGTCCTGGTGTCGCTGTTCAACTTCCTACTCGTCCGCCGCTCGGCGAAGTGAGGAGAGATCGATGATCTCGGCTTCCCAGCGCCTGTGGCGCACCAGCCCACTGACCTACGTGGCGCTCGTCCTGGCGGCGCTGCTGTCCATCTACCCGTTCTACTACATGCTGGTGATCGGCACCCGCAGTCTGGACAACATCAACGACGTGCCGCCACCGGTAACCCCCGGCGGAGCGTTCGGTGACAACTTCGGGCGGGTGCTCGACAACGACGCCGCCAACTTCCTCACCGGCATGATGAACTCGATCATCGTCTCCTCGGTGGTCACCGTGTCGGTGGTGCTCACCGGTTCGCTGGCCGGGTTCGCCTTCGCCAAACTGCGGTTCAAGGGCAGCAACGCACTCCTGCTGATGATCATCATCACCATGATGATCCCGACCCAGATGGGGCTCATCCCGCTCTGGAGCATGATGCAGGACCTGGGGTGGTACGACACCCTCTACGCGGTCACCGTGCCGTTCCTGGTCAGCGCCTTCGGCGTGTTCATGATGCGGCAGTACGCCAGCCAGGCGATCTCCGACGAGCTGATCGAGGCCGGTCGGGTCGACGGGGCCAGCACGTTCCGGATCTACTGGAACATCGTGCTGCCCGCGCTGCGTCCCGCCGCCGGTGTCCTCGGTCTGCTGACCTTCATGGAGACCTGGAACTCGTTCATCTGGCCGTACGCCGTCCTCACCCCGGAGAACCCGACCCTGCAGGTCTCGCTCTCCTTCCTCTCGTACGCCTACTACACCGACTACTCCCAGGTGTTCGCCGCCACGGCGATCGGCACCATCCCCCTGGTCATCGTGTTTCTCGTGTTCGGCCGCCAGATCATCGGCGGGATCATGGAAGGTGCCGTCAAGTCGTGAGCAACCCCGCCAGCCCGCCCTCCGTCGACGTCCTCGACGAGCGCCCCGGGCTGACCTTCCCACCCGGATTCCTGTGGGGAGCCGCGACCGCGGCATACCAGATCGAGGGGGCGGCGGCCGAGGACGGCCGCACCCCGTCGATCTGGGACACCTTCAGCCACACCGACGGTCGCGTCGTCGCCGGGCACACCGGCGACGTCGCGTGCGACCACTACCACCGGCTCGGCGGCGACGTCGCGTTGATGGCCGAGCTGGGCCTCAAGTCGTACCGTTTCTCGGTTTCCTGGTCCCGGGTGCAGCCCGGCGGCGTCGGCGCGGCCAACCCGCAGGGGTTGGACTTCTACCGGCGACTCGTCGACGAGCTGCTGGCCAACGGCATCGAGCCGTGGCTGACCCTCTACCACTGGGACCTGCCGCAGCCGCTGGAGGACGCCGGCGGCTGGCCGGCCCGGGACACCGCGGCCCGCTTCGCCGACTACACCACCCTGGTGGCCGACGCGCTCGGTGACCGGGTGCGCTACTGGACCACGCTGAACGAGCCGTGGTGCTCGGCGTTCCTCGGCTACGGGTCCGGCGTACACGCGCCGGGCCGCACCGACGGGGCGGACGCGGTTCGCGCCGGGCACCACCTGATGCTCGGTCACGGCCTGGCCGTGCAAGCGTTGCGGGCGGCCCGACCGGGCGCCGAGGTGGGCGTGACCGTCAACCTCTACCCGGTCGATCCGGCCACCGACGCCCCCGCCGACGTGGACGCGGCGCGGCGCATCGACGGGCTGGCCAACCGGTTCTTCCTGGACCCGCTGCTGCGCGGGTCGTACCCGGAGGACCTGGTGGCCGACCTCGCCACTGTGACGGACTTCGACCACGTGCGGGACGGCGACCTGGCGACCATCTCCGCGCCGCTGGACCTGGTCGGGGTCAACTACTACAGCCGGCACGTCGTCGCCGCGGCGGTCGAGGGCGACCCGGTCGACCCGTCCCCGTCGTGCTGGCCGGGCAGCGAGGACGTCCGGTTCGTCACCCGGGGCGTCCCGGTCACCGACATGGGCTGGGAGATCGACGCCCCGGGCCTGCGCGAGACCCTGCGTCGGGTGCACGGCTACACCGACCTGCCGCTGTACGTCACCGAGAACGGCTCCGCGTTCGTCGACTCGGTGGTCGACGGGGAGGTCGACGACGTCGACCGGCTGGCCTACTTTGACGCGCACCTGCGCGCCGCGCACGAAGCGATCGACGACGGGGTGCCCCTGCGGGGATACTTCGCCTGGTCGTTGATGGATAATTTCGAGTGGGCCTGGGGTTACACGAAGCGGTTCGGCATGATCCACGTCGACTACGACAGCCAGGTTCGCATCCCCAAGTCCAGCGCCAAGTGGTACGCCTCGGTGATCCGGCGCAACGGTCTGGCCGCACAATAGGCTCGGGCCAGCCATCAGGACGGGTCCCGGCGTCCACCTCACGCAGGTGGCGCCGGGTCCGCCCGCCGTCGGAGGAGCACACCATGACAACGCAGCGCACCCGGTCGCTCGGGCGCCCGACCCTCGACGCGGTCGCGGCGCGTGCCGGCGTCGGCCGGGGCACGGTCTCCCGCGTCGTCAACGGCTCGCCCCAGGTCAGCCCGGAGGCCCGGGCCGCGGTCCAACAGGCCATCGCCGAGCTGGGGTACGTGCCGAACCGGGCCGCCCGTGCGCTCGTCACCCAGCGCACCGACTCCGTCGCGCTGGTGGTGTCCGAGTCCGGCGAGCGGGTTTTCACCGAACCGTTCTTCGCCTCGATCGTGCGGGGGATCAGCTCCGGGCTGCTGGAGACGCCGATGCAGCTCTGGCTGGCCATGGCGCAGTCGCCGGTGGAGCGGGAGCGGGTCGAGCACCACCTGACCAACCAGCACGTCGACGGCGTACTGCTGCTGTCGCTGCACGACTCCGACCCGCTGCCGACGTTGCTGGAGGAGCGTGGGCTGCCCGCCGTGCTCGGTGGTCGGCCCGCCCGGATGCTGCAACCGGGCGCACAACCGGCGTGGTTCGTCGACGTGGACAACGTTGGCGGGGCCCGGCAGGCGGTCGAGTACCTGACCGGGCTGGGGCGCCGGCGGATCGCCACCATCGCCGGACCGCAGGACATGGGTGCCGGCCTGGCCCGTCTGGCCGGCTACACCGAGGCGGTCAAGGCCACCGGGGTCGGGGTCAACCCCGACCTGATCGCGTACGGCGACTTCAGCGAGGGCAGCGGCACGGCCTGCATGCGCCGGCTGTTGGACGCCTGCCCGGACCTGGACGCGGTCTTCGTGGCGTCCGACCTCATGGCGTTCGGCGCGCTGCGGACCCTGCGCGAGGCCGGCCGGCGCGTGCCCGAGGACGTCGCGGTGATCGGCTTCGACGACGCGACGATCGCCCTCCAGTCGGACCCGCCGCTGACCACTGTCTTCCAGCCGGTGGAGGAGATGGGCCGGCAGATGGCACGCCTGCTGGTCGCCCGAATCCGCGGCGAGGAGCTACCCACCTCGCACATCCTCCTGGACACCCAGCTGGTCTACCGAGCCTCCGCCTGACCCCCCACCCCCCGGCCCGGCGGGTGGGGGTCGGTCAGGGGGTCCAGCGGCGGAGTTCGCGCTTGGCCAGGGAGTTGCGGTGGACCTCGTCGGGGCCGTCGGCCAGGCGCAGGGTTCGGGTCTGCGCCCAGAGTGCGGCCAGTGGGGTGTCCTGGCTGACGCCGGCGCCGCCGTACCCCTGGATGGCCTTGTCGATGACCCACTCCGCCATCGCCGGGGTGCCGATCTTGATGGCCTGGATCTCGGTGTGTGCGCCCTTGTTGCCGACGGTGTCCATCAGCCAGGCCGTCTTGAGCACCAGCAACCGGGCCTGCTCGATGCGGACCCGCGACTCGGCGATCCACTCCCGGACAACGCCCTGCTCGGCGAGCGGACGGCCGAACGCGATCCGCTCGTTGGCCCGGCGGCAGAGCAATTCCAAGGCCCGCTCAGCCATTCCGATCAACCGCATGCAGTGGTGGATCCGGCCCGGACCGAGCCGGGCCTGGGCGATGGCGAAGCCGGTGCCCTCGGCGCCGATCAGGTTCTCCGCCGGCACCCGGACGTCGGTGAAGTCGATCTCGGCGTGCCCGCCGTGGGAGCCGTCGGTGTAGCCGAAGACGGTCATGCCCCGGCGCACTGTCACGCCGGGCGTGTCCCGGGGGACCAGCACCATGCTCTGCTGACGGTGCCGGTCGGCCGACGGGTCGGTCTTGCCCATCACGATGAAGATCTCGCAGCGCGGGTCCATCGCGCCGGACGACCACCACTTGCGCCCATTGATCACGTACTCGTCGCCGTCACGGGTGATCCGGGTGGCGATGTTGGTGGCGTCGGAGGATGCGACGTCCGGCTCCGTCATGCAGAACGCGGACCGGATCTCGCCCTCCAGCAGGGGCATGAGCCAACGCTGCCGCTGCGCCTCCGAGCCGAACTCGGCCAGCAGCTCCATGTTGCCGGTGTCCGGTGCCGCGCAGTTGACCGCCTCCGGCGCCAGGTGCGGGCTGCGCCCGGTCAGCTCGGCGAGCGGAGCGTACTGGAGGTTGGTCAGGCCGGCGCCGTAGCGCGGATCGGGCAGGAACAGGTTCCACAGACCGCGCTTGCGGGCCTCCGCCTTCAGCTCCGCCAACACCGGGGTACGCGACCACGGGTCACCAGCGGCCACCTGCTCGGCGTGCACGGCCTCGGCCGGGTAGACGTGCTCGGTCAGGAACCGGGTCAGCTCGTCGCGCAGCTCTTCGGTCCGGCTGTCGTATGAGAAGTCCATCACCGCTCCCTGGCGGCGGTCAGCCCGTGCGCGACCAGCGGTGCCACCATCTCGCCGATCCGGTCGAAGCCCTCGCCGAGCGTCTGCCCGAGCGCGTGCCGGTAGTGGATGCCCTCACAGATGACCGCGAGCTTGAAACAGCCCAGCGCCACGTGCCAGTGCAGTGGCCCGACGTCCACGTCGCTGCGCCCGGCGTACCTGTCGATCAGCTCGGCGCCGGTGGGGAAGCCGGCGCGCGGGCCGAGCCCGTCGGCGACCGGGTTGCCCGCCGCGGTGTCGCTGTCGCCCAGCACGTCCCAGTACGTCAACAGCAGCCCGAGGTCGGCGAGGGGGTCGCCGAGGGTCGCCATCTCCCAGTCGAGCACCGCGTGCACTGTCACCGGGTCGGCCGACGCGAGGAGATTGTCGAGCCGGTAGTCGCCGTGCACGATCCGGCCGGCGTTCGCGCCCTCCGGGGCGGTCGCCGCGAGGAGGTCACGCAGCTCGTCGATGCCGGGCAGTGGGCGGCTGCGCGAACGGTCGAGCTGCCCGGCCCAGCGGCGGACCTGGCGGGCCAGGTAGCCCTCCGGCCGGCCGAAGTCGCTCAACCCGACGTCGGACGGCTCGACGCTGTGCAGCGCGGCGAGCGTGTCCATCATCGCCATGGCGAGGGCCCGACGGCGCTCGTCGCCCAGCGGGTCGGTCTGCGCGCGGGTACGGAACACCTCGCCGGGCATCCGTTCCATCAGGTAGAACGGCGCGCCGATCACCTCCGGGTCGGTGCAGAGCAGCAGCGCGCCCGGGACCGGCACCTCGGTCGACGCCAGCGCCGAGATGACCCGGAACTCGCGGGCCATGTCGTGCGCGGTCGCCAGCACGTGCCCCAGCGGGGGACGGCGGAGCACGACCTCGCGGTCGCCGACGCGCAGCAGGTAGGTGAGGTTGGACTTGCCGCCCGCGATCAGGTGCGCCCGCGGCGGCCCGACGGCCAGCTCGGGGCGGTGCTCCGCGAGGTAGTCGCCGAGGCGGTCCAGGGCCAGCCCGGCGGGGGAGGTGGAAACGGCCTCCGGCCGCGACGCATCGAGGGCCGGATCGCTCATCCGACTAGTTGATGGCAGCCCGCTCACGTTGTCAAGGTCAGATTTTGCCCTCGGGACATGGCCCTGCAACAGGGACGAAATGGTCATCTACCAGGCTGTGACCAGCCTGCCGGCCGCGTTTGAGCCGGCCCGCCGAGCGGAGGGACAGACATGTTGCTGCGAGTTCGGGTCACCCTGCCGGACCGTCCGGGCACGCTCGGCCAGGTCGCCCGCACGCTGGGCGTCTCCGGCGCGGACATCGTCCAGGTGGTGGTTCTCGAACGTCTCGGCGGGCGCGCGGTGGACGACTTCACAGTGGTCTGGCCGGGCGCGGCCCGGGTGGAGCGGCTGCTGGCCGGCCTGGCGGCGATTCCGGGGGTGCGGGTGGACGGTGTGTGGCGGGCGATCGGCGCGCCCACCACCACCGGCCAGGACGCGGAGCTGCTGGCGCAGGTCGCGGCCAACCCGGCCGACGGGCTCGCCACCCTCGTCGATGCGGTGCCCGGGCTGCTGGCAGCCGACTGGGCCGTCGCCGCCGTGGTGCCTGTCGACTGGGCCTCGCGGACCGGAGGTGGCGGGGCGACAGTGGGTCACGCGAGCTGGCGTACCCCGGTGCCGTTGCGGTTGCCGGAGGTGACCCCGCTGCGCGGCCGGTCGATGACCACGCCCGACGGCACCCACCACGCGATCGCGCCGTTCGGCCGGGCGGGCCTGGTGCTGGTCGTGGCCCGCGAACACACCGAGACCCTCTCCGCCGCCGCGTTCCACAGCACCGAGGTGGACCGGCTCAGCCAGCTCGTCCGGGCCAGCACGGTGATCCTCGGTGACCGGCTCGACCTGGTCGGCGCACCACCGGTGGTCGCTGGCCCCTGAACGGCCCGAGGAGTTCCCGGCTCGACACCGCCGAGCAACCGGGCGGCAACAGGCGGGGGTGAGGCTCTTACCGGGGAAGGGAGCCAACCATGACGTTGTGGCGGATCCGAGCGACAGTGGACGACCGGCCGGGTTACCTGTCGGTGCTCACGGCCAGCCTCGCGCTGCGCGGGGTCAACATCCTCACCGTGCAGGTGCAGCCCACCGAACAGGGCGCGGTGGACGACTTCCTGGTCGACGCGCCGGACACACTCGACGAGGCCGAGCTGGTCGCCGCCGTCGAGCGGGGCCGGGGCCGGGACTGCTGGGTGGCGCGCAGCGAGGCGCGTGGCCTGGCCGATCAGCCCACCCGGGTGCTCGGGCTGGCCAACCGGCTGGTGCGTGACCCGGACGCGACCGGCGAGGCGCTGCGGGCGCTGCTCGGCGCCGACTCGGTCAGCAGATCGGAAGTGCGTCGTGTCGGGAAAGAGTGTATGCG
>NZ_JBSFBM010000020.1:0-37260 GCF_053592955.1 Micromonospora sp. NPDC002411
GACGCGGACGATCCGGTCGATCCGATGGTCGCGCAGGGCGGGATCGCCCGGTCCCGTTCGGTGACCATCGACGTGCCCGAGCAGCCGGGTGCCGACGCCGACTACGACCTGGTCCGGCGGTTGCGCGCGTCGATCTGCGTGCTCGGCCCGCTGCTGGCCCGCCGGGGGTACGTGCGGGTGGCGCACCCCGGCGGGGACGCCATCGGTTCGCGTGGGCTGGACATGCACATCTCCGGTCTGACCCGGATGGGCGCGGAGATCTCCGGCGAGCACGGATTCGTGATCGCCTCCGCCCCGCACGGGTTGCGCGGCGCGGACATCGTGTTGGACTTCCCCAGCGTCGGCGCGACCGAGAACCTGGTGATGGCGGCCGTGCTGGCCCAGGGCACCACGATGATCGACAACGCGGCCCGGGAGCCGGAGATCGTCGACATCTGCACGATGCTCAACCAGATGGGCGCGCGGATCGCCGGTGCGGGCACGTCCACGTTGCGGATCACCGGGGTTCCCGGTCTGCGTCCGGTCCGACACGCCACGGTGGGGGATCGGATCGTCGCGGGCACCTGGGCGTTCGGGGCGGCGATGACCCGGGGGGACGTGACGGTGACCGGGCTGGACCCGGCGTACCTGGAGGTCGCGCTGGACAAGGTGGTCGCGGCCGGCGGCCTGGTGGAGACCCGGGGGGACGGCTTCCGGGTACGGATGGACGACCGGCCCCGGGCGGTGGACGTGGTGACGCTGCCGTACCCCGGCTTCGCCACCGACCTGCTGCCCATGGCGATCGGGCTGGCGGCGGTCAGCGACGGCGCCTCCCTGATCACCGAGAACATCTTCGACGGCCGATTCATGTTCGCCAACGAGATGATGCGGCTCGGTGCGGACATCAAGACCGACGGACACCACGCGGTGGTCCGTGGACGGGACCGTCTCTCCGGCGCACCGGTACGGGCCACCGACATCCGCGCCGGCGCCGGGCTGATCATCGCCGGGCTCTGTGCGGAGGGGGTCACCGAGGTCTCCCACGTCCACCACGTCGACCGGGGCTACCCGGACTTCGTGGCCGACCTGCGCGCGCTCGGGGTGGCTGTCGAGCGGGGCACCACGCCGGAGGAGCCGTCCCTGGAGATCTGAGGCCGCCCCACGACGCCACTTAGCCATCGTTCAGGCTCGCGGACTAGGGTGCAGTCAGGCACTCAATCGCAGCGAGGGAGAAGTAGATGGCGGGTCGACTCGCGGTCGTCGGGGCTGGGCTGATGGGCTCCGGCATCGCCCAGGTGGCGGCGCAGGCGGGCTGGCAGGTGACGCTGCGCGACCTGGACGACGCGGCCACCAACCGAGGGCTCGGCGGCATCCGGAAGTCGCTGGAGAAGTTCGCCGAGAAGGGCAAGATCGAGGCGTCCGAGGTCGAGGCGACGCTGGCCCGGATCACCCCGACCACCGACCTGGAGGCGGCGGCGGACGCGGACATCGTGGTCGAGGCCGTCTTCGAGCGGCTGGAGATCAAGCACGAGGTGTTCCGCGCCCTGGACAAGATCTGCAAGTCGGACGCGGTGCTCGCCACGAACACGTCGGCCATCCCGGTCACCCAGATCGCCGCGGTGACCGAGCGTCCCGAGGCGGTCGTCGGCACTCACTTCTTCTCCCCGGTGCCGATGATGCAGCTCTGCGAGCTGGTCCGCGGTTACAAGACCAGCGACGCCACGCTGGAGACCGCACGGGCCTTCGCCGAGGAGATCGGCAAGACGGTAGTGGTGGTCAACCGGGACATCGCCGGTTTCGTCACCACCCGGTTGATCTCCGCCCTGGTGATGGAGGCCGTCAAGCTGGTGGAGTCCGGCGTGGTGTCGGCGGAGGACCTGGACACGGCCTGCCGTCTGGGCTTCGGGCACGCGATGGGCCCGCTCGCCACCACCGACCTGACCGGCGTGGACGTGCTGCTGCACGCCTCGAAGAACATCTACACCGACACGGCCGACGAGAAGTTCTTCCCGCCGGAGCTGCTCCAGCGGATGGTCACGGCCGGCGACCTGGGCCGCAAGACCGGCAAGGGTTTCTACACGTACTGAGAGGTGGCGACCGGGGCGGGCGTCCGCCCCGGTCGGCCGCTCAGCCGTCGCGCTTGGTGGTCCAGCGGAAGGTGGTCAGGCAGAGCACCACGCCGATCACGCACCACAGGACCAGCACCAGCGCGACCCGTCCCAGCTCGAACGAGCCGCCCGGCTCCTGCGCGCCGAAGCTCTCCGGCAGGAAGACCGCGCGCAGCCCCTGGCACATCCACTTGAGCGGGAACAGCGCCGCGACCTGCTGCATCCAGGTGGGCAGGTCGGTGAAGACGAAGAACACCCCGGAGATGAACTGGAGCACCAGGGCGACCGGGGTGACCACCGCTGAGCCGCTGCGGGCGGTGCGGGCCAGCGACGAGATGGCGATGCCGCACAGGGTGCACGCGGTCACGCCGAGCACGGCGACCCAGCCGAAGGTGAACCACTTGCCGGCGGTGCCTGGCAGGTCGAGGTCGAACAGCGCCACCGCGACGGCCAGCAGCAGCACGGTCTCGGCGATGCCGATCGCCACCACCATGATCACCTTGCCGGCGAACCAGACCCACTTCGGCATCGGCGTGCCCCGGTACCGCTTGAGCACCCCCCGGTCCCGCTCGATCGGGATCCAGATGCCGAGGTTCTGGAAGCTCACCGTCATCAGGCCGGTCGCGATCATGCCGGTGATGAAGTACTGGGTGAACTTGACCCCGCCGCCGATCGTCCCGTCGAAGATCGACGCGAAGATCAGGATCATGATGATGGGGAAGCCCATCGTGAAGACCACGGACTCCCGGCTGCGCAGGAACTGGGTGATCTCCAGCCGGCCCTGGCGCACTGCGAGCGCGCCGGCGCTCGGCCGTCGGCTGGAGGTCGCGGCGACCGGCGTCGCCGGCTTGGTCGTGGTCGTCATCGTCCGTGTCCGATCATGGTGAGGTAGACGTCCTCCAGGGTCGGCCGGGTCACGGTGAGCCCGGGGACCTCGCCGCCGTGACGCGCGGCCAGGTCGGCGACCAGCGCCGTCGGCGTCGCGCTCTGCACGCTCTCCAGTGCCCCGTCCGGGGTACGCCAGGAGACCGTCGCGAGGGCCTCCTGCCGGTTGCCGAGCTGGTTCGGGGCGGCCACCTCGACCACCCGCCCGCTGGCGATCACACCGACCCGGTCGGCGAGTGCCTCCGCCTCGTCCAGGTAGTGGGTGGTGAGCACGATGGTGGTGCCGGCGGCGGCGAGATCGCGGATCAGGTCCCAGAACTCGCGCCGGGCCTCCGGGTCGAAGCCCGTGGTCGGCTCGTCGAGGAAGAGCAGCTCGGGGCGACCGATGATGCCGAGGGCCACGTCCAGGCGGCGCTTCTGCCCGCCGGAGAGGGTGTGCGTACGGGCCTTGGCCTTGCCGGCCAGCCCGACCCGCTCGATCACCTTGTCCGGGTCGTCGGCGCCGGGGTAGAAGCCCGAGAAGTGCCGGACCACCTCGGCCACTGTCAGCTCGTCGAACTCGCCGGTGCCCTGGAGCACGATGCCGACGCGGGAGCGCCAACCGGCGCCGGGGTTCGCCGGGTCCGCGCCGAGCACGGAGACCTCGCCGGCGTCACGCCGTCGGTAACCCTCCAGGATCTCCACAGTTGTGGTCTTGCCGGCGCCGTTCGGGCCGAGCAACGCGAACACCTCACCGCGGTGGACGTCGAGATCCACGCCCGCCACCGCCACGTTGTCGCCGTACGCCTTACGCAGCCCTCGGACGGAGATGGCCAGCTCGTCATCCATGCCGTCCAGTGTGCGTCCTGACCCGGCCGAGGTCGTGCCCGGGGTGTGGCGATGCGCGCCACTGCGGGTGCTTCCCGCCCGGACGTCCTCGACATGGACCTGTGTGGTTTTCCACAGCCCTTTTTACTGGGCGGTAACTTAAACTCCGGCCATGGACGAGACGGCATTTCCGGGGCGGCTGCCCGAGCGGGACCGCCCGTGGGTGATGCGCACCTACGCCGGCCACTCGTCGGCGACCGCGACCAACGCCCTCTTCCGCCGCAACCTGGCGAAGGGGCAGACCGGCCTCTCGGTCGCCTTCGACCTGCCCACCCAGACGGGGTACGACCCGGACCACGAGTTGGCCTCCGGTGAGGTCGGCCGGGTCGGCGTGCCGGTGGCCCACCTCGACGACATGCGGGCGCTGTTCGATGGCATCCCGCTCGCCGAGATGAACACCTCGATGACCATCAACGCCCCGGCGATGTGGTTGCTCGCCCTCTACGCCGGCGTGGGGTTGGAGCAGGGCGCCGAGTTGACCCGCTGCGCGGGCACCACGCAGAACGACATCATCAAGGAGTACCTGTCCCGGGGCACCTACATCTTCCCGCCGGCGGCCTCGCTGCGGCTCACCGCCGACGTGGTGGCGTACACGTTGCGTGAGATGCCCCGGTGGAACCCGGTGAACATCTGCTCGTACCACCTCCAGGAGGCCGGTGCCACGCCCGTGCAGGAGGTCGGCTTCGCGCTGGCCACCGCGGTCGCCGTGCTCGACGCGGTCCGCGACTCCGGGCAGGTGCCCGCCGAGCGGATGGGTGACGTGGTGCAACGCGTCTCGTTCTTCGTCAACGCCGGGGTGCGCTTCGTCGAGGAGATCGCCAAGATGCGCGCGTTCGGCGTGCTCTGGGACGAGATCACCCGGGAGAGGTACGGGGTCACGGAGGCCAGACAACGGCGGTTCCGCTACGGCGTGCAGGTCAACTCTCTCGGCCTCACCGAGGCGCAGCCGGAGAACAACATCCAGCGCATCGTGCTGGAGATGCTCGGCGTGACGATGTCCCGCGACGCCCGGGCCCGCGCCGTGCAACTGCCCGCCTGGAACGAGGCGCTCGGCCTGCCCCGCCCCTGGGACCAGCAGTGGTCGCTGCGGATGCAGCAGGTCCTGGCGTACGAGTCGGACCTGCTCGAATATCCGGACCTCTTCGCCGGCTCGCACGTGATGACCGCACTGGTCAACGAGATCGTCACCGGGGCACGGGCCGAGTTGGACAAGGTCCTCGAACTGGGCGGCGTGGTCACCGCCGTGGAGACCGGCTACCTCAAGAGCGCCCTGGTCGCCTCGCTGGCCGAGCGCCGCCGCCGGATGGAGTCCGGCGCCGACGTGGTGGTCGGGGTCAACAGGTACGCCGAGACCGAACCGTCCCCACTCACCGCCGCCGGAGCGGACGCCGTCGAGCTGGTCGATCCGGCCGTCGAGGCAGCCGCCGTCGACCGCGTACGCCGATGGCGTGCCAATCGGGACGGCGCGGCCGTGGACGCGGCTCTCGCCCGGCTCCGCGCGGACGCCGCGAGCACCGCCAACCTGATGCCGGCGACCCTGGACTGTGTGCGGGCCGGGGTGACCACCGGCGAGTGGGCCGGCGCGCTGCGCCAGGTCTTCGGCGAGTACCGCGCGCCGACCGGCCTGGCCGGCGCCACCGGCAGCGGCGGCGACCCGGGACTCGCGGCCGTCCGGGAGCGGGTCACCGCCACCGCCCGTGAGTTGGGCAGCGGCCGGCTGCGGCTGCTGGTCGGCAAACCCGGCCTGGACGGGCACTCCAACGGCGCGGAGCAGATCGCGGTACGGGCCCGCGACGCCGGCTTCGAGGTCGTCTACCAGGGCATCCGGTTGACCGCGGGGCAGATCGTCGCCGCCGCCGTGGAGGAGGACGTCGACCTGGTCGGGCTCTCAGTGCTCTCCGGGTCGCACCTGGCTGCCGTGCCCGCGGTGCTCGACGGGCTGCGCGCCGCCGGCCGGGCGGACCTGCCGGTGGTGGTGGGCGGCATCATCCCGGCCGGCGACGCGGACACCCTCCGGGCGGCCGGGGTCGCCCGGGTCTTCACCCCGAAGGACTTCGCCCTCACCGGCATCATCGACGACCTGGTGACTGTCATCCGTCGTGCCAACGACCTGCCCTGACCAGACGCGCCCTGGGTGTCAGACGCGGAACCCGGCGGCGCGGGCCGCGTCACGTTCCCGTCGGCGTTCGGATCGCCGACGGAAGAACCAGTAGACGAAGAATGCCAGGCCGACCATGAAGACGAGCACCAACACCGGCAGGAGGACCGCTACCAGGGACATCACCACGCTCGTCGCGTCCTCGGCGGTGCTCGCGACCGGGGCGCCGAAGCCGGCGGTGGTCGCGTTGATCACTGGGCGGACGGCGGACTTGAGCAGGTGCACCCCCAGTGCCAGCAGTACGCCGGTGACGACCGGCACCCACTGGTGGGTCGAGAAGAAGCTTCCCGGGTCGCTGACCGTCACCGTCTCGGACGAGGAACCGGCGCCGAAGGCCAGGCCGCCGGCTGTCGGTCGGACCACCGTCTGCACCACGTCGTTGATGTGGTCGACGACGGGCACCTTGTCCGCCACCATCTCCACGGCCAGCAGCACGGCCATGATGAGGATGACCCAGCCGTTGCCGAGCCAGGTCCAGCCGCTGGGCAGGTCGATCAGGTCGGTGTAGCGGCCGAGGAGACCGAGGATGAGCAGGGGTATGTAGGCGTTCAGGCCTGCCGAGGCGGCGAGACCGGTGCCGGTGAGAACTTCGAACACGGTCTCAGCATCGCATCGACGCGCCAGTGCCGCTCGCTGGCGACCGGCGGGTGCTCGGCTACCCTCGTCGGGTGCGGTTGGTCATTGCGAAGTGCTCGGTGGACTACGTCGGACGGCTCTCGGCTCACCTGCCGCCGGCCACTCGGTTGCTGATGGTGAAGGCGGACGGGTCGGTGTCGATCCATGCCGACGACCGGGCGTACAAGCCGTTGAACTGGATGAGCCCTCCGTGCCGGTTGGAGGAGGCCCCCGGTGTGTGGCGGGTCGTCAACAAGGCCGGCGAGGAGTTGCGGATCACCCTGGAGGAGATCTTCCAGGACACCTCGTACGAGCTGGGTGTGGACCCGGGCCTGCGCAAGGACGGGGTGGAGGCGCACCTGCAGGAGTTGTTGGCCGCCAACCCCGAGACGCTGGGGGAGGGGTTCACGCTGGTCCGCCGCGAGTACATGACGGCGATCGGCCCGGTCGACCTGCTGTGCCGGGATGCCAACTCTCGTGCCGTCGCCGTGGAGGTCAAGCGGCGTGGCGACATCGACGGCGTGGAGCAGTTGACCCGCTATCTCGAGTTGATGAACCGTGACCCGCTGCTCAGCCCGGTTGTCGGGGTCTTCGCCGCTCAGGAGATCAAGCCGCAGGCCCGGGTGCTCGCCACCGACCGGGGCATCCGGTGCGTGGTCGTGAACTACGACAAGCTGCGGGGCATCGAGAAGGACGAGCTGACGCTGTTCTGATCGGCTGCTCAGCTTCCGGTACGCACCGCGATCAGCGACTTGGGCAGGCCGAAGACCCGCTCGACGAGCATCGTCGAGTCGGGGAAGTAGTGGCGCATCTGCGAGCGGTCCCGATCTTTGCCGAAGATCGGTCATCCGACACTCACCTGCCGTACATCACCTTGATCGCCTTGACGAGTCGGGCCATGTCGGTCGGCGTCCGTTCGAAGGTCATCGACGGCAGCAGCGACCGGGCGCGACGCCGGGTGATCGCCTTGGCCCGGCCGAACTCGCGCAACCCGTCCTCGCCGTGGATCCGCCCGAAGCCGGAGTCACCCACCCCGCCGAACGGCAGGGTGGACATGCCCGCGAAGGTCAGGGTGGAGTTGACCGAGGCCATTCCGGAGCGCAGCCGCCGCGCGATCGCCACCGCGCGCCGTCGACCGAAGACCGAACCACCGAGGCCGTACGGCAGGGCGTTGGCGCGTGTGACGGCCTCGTCGGCGTCCCGGACCCGGTTGATGGTCAACGTGGGGCCGAAGGTCTCCTCTTGGACGGCGGCGGAATCCTCCGGGACGTCCACGAGCACTGTCGGGTGGACGTACGGCGGCTGCACGGCGGTCGGGCCACCGAGTGCGGCACGCCCGCCGGAGGCGATCGCGGCGTCGATGTGCTGGCGGATCACGTCGATCTGCTTCGGCATGGTGATCGGGCCGATGTCGGCGCCCTCCGGCCCGACGGTCAGCCGACCGGCGCGGGTCACCACCTTGTCGACGAAGGTGTCGAAGACGGAGTCGACCGCGTACACCCGCTCGATGCCGATGCAGGTCTGCCCCGCGTTGGTCATGCCGCCCCAGACGCACGCCTCGGCGGCGGCGTCCAGGTCGGCGTCGCTGTCGACGATCATGGCGTCCTTGCCGCCGCCCTCGATCAGCACCGGGGTCAGCGTCTCGGCGCAGGCGGCCATGACCTTCCGGGCGGTCGCGGTGGACCCGGTGAAGGCCAGCTTGTCGACCCCGGAGCGGCACAGCGCGGCACCGACGTCGCCCAGGCCGTGTACGGCGGTGAACACCTGCTGCTCGGGCACCACCTCGGCGAAGCTGTCCACCAGCCACTGGCCGACGGCGGGCGTGTACTCGCTCGGCTTGAGCACCACGGCGTTGCCGGCCGCGAGGGCGTACGCGGCGGAGCCGATCGGCGTGAAGACCGGATAGTTCCACGGCCCAATCACGCCGACGACACCGTACGGCTGGTATTCGAGGTGCCCGGAGAACTCGGCGAGGATGAGCCGGGACCGCACCCGCCGTGGGCCGAGCACGCGGCCGGCGTTGCGGGCGGCCCAGTCGATGTGCTCGATCGCGGTGACGATCTCGACGATCGCGTCGGGGACCGGCTTGCCGCCCTCGGCGTGGACCACCTCGGCCAGCTGCTCGATCCGTTTGGCGAGCAGTGCGCGCCACCGCAGCAGCCGGTCGCGGCGGCCGGTGAAGCCGAGCCCGGCCCACCACTCGCCGGCGACGCGGGCGCGGTCGACGGCCTGGCGCACGTCGACGTCGGTGGCGACGGGGAGGCGACCGGCCTCGACGCCGGTGGCCGGGCTGGTCGAAACCAGTTGGCCCGCCTCGATGACCGGGATGCCCGGGACATGCACAGCCGTCATGGCGGAAGTCTAGACCCGAAAATTACTCACTGGTAGCTCACTGATCCCAGGCGCCTCGACGGGAGTCGCGCAGCCCCGACCGATCGTTGATCAGTGCAGGTCAGGACAGTGGTAGCGAAAACCTTCCGCCCGAATCGTCGAGCGGTCGGTGGCCGGGAGGTGATGAGAGGCTGACCGGCCGGTCGGTATTGACGATTACCGTCTGATGGCAGGCTGACGCGCGGAGTAACGGTGTGGGGTGGAGGGCTGACTGTCCATGGAGGAACATCCGGAACTGATGCCGCTGTTGACGGTCGCGGGTGGGCCGATGCGCGGAGCGAGCTTTCGAGTGCGAGTCGAACCGCAGGTGATCGGCCGCGCGCCGACCGGTCACGTGGTCATCAGCGACCCGCACCTGAGTCGCCGCCACGCCGAGGTGTGGCTGGCCCCGGAGGGCCTGTCCCTGCGGGATCTGGGCTCCACCAACGGCACCTGGCTCAACGACCGCCGGATCACCCAGGTGGAGTTGCTCTCCGACGGCGACGTGATCCGGCTCGGCCGTACCGAGCTGCGCCTGTTCGACCCCGGAGTGGCGCTCACCGATCCGGTGGGTCTCAGCTTCGGCCCGTCCCGGCGGGACGTCCGACCGACACTGCCGCTGCCGTTGGCGACGCCGCCGGGCACGCGACGATAAGCACGGCCCACACTCGGGCCGCGCCCCGGATGGCGACCGGACACCTGGACCGGCGGGGGCCCTCGTGGCAGCATGCCGCGGATGGAGACCGAGCAGCGGACCGTGACGGCGAACGGCATCACCCAGGCGGTACGCGTGGCCGGCCCGACCGACGGCACGCCGGTGCTGCTGATCCACGGCAACTGCTCGTCCGCGCTGTTCTGGGAGCCGCTGGTCCGACGGCTGCCACCGACGCTGCGGGTGGTCGCCCCCGACCTGCGCGGGTACGGCGACTCCGAGACGGCCCCGGTGGACGCCACCCGAGGGCTTGGTGACTTCGCCGACGACGTGGCCGCCCTGCTGGACGACCCGACGCTCTTCGGCGCCGACGCCCGCCCGGTCGTGGTCGGGCACTCCCTCGGTGGTGGAGTGGCGATGCGCCTGCTGGTCGACCATCCGCACCGGGTGAGCGCACTGCTGCTCGCGGCGCCGGTCTCCCCGTACGGCTTCGGCGGCACCCGTGACGTGATCGGCACGCCGACCACCCCGGACTTCGCCGGCACCGGCGCCGGCACCGCGAACCCGGACTTCGTCGCCCGGCTCGCGGCCGGCGACCGGGGCGTGGACGCGCCGGCCAGCCCCCGTGCCGTGCTGCGAGCCACCTATGTGGCCGATCCCGCCTCGCTCGGCACCGACGAGGACCTGCTGCTGGACACCGTGCTCTCCACCGCGACCGGGGACGACAACTACCCGGGCACGGCGGTGCCCTCGGACAACTGGCCCGGCACCGCGCCGGGGGAGCGTGGCGTGCTCAACGCGCTCGCGCCGACCTGGTTCCGGGTCGCCGACGACCTGGTGGCCGTCGCCGAGAAGCCCCCGATCGCCTGGGTACGCGGAGACGCCGACGTCATCGTCTCGGACACCTCGCTGTTCGACCTGGCGTACCTGGGTTCGCTGGGTGTGGTGCCCGGCTGGCCGGGCGAGGAGGTCTGTCCGCCGCAGCCGATGGTCGGACAGACCCGCGCGGTGCTGGAGCGGTACGCGGCGGAAGGCGGGGCGTACCACGAGGTGGTGCTGCCCGGCTGTGGTCACAGCCCGCACCTGGAACGTCCGGCGGAGTTCGTCGCGGAGCTGCTGGCCCTGACCACGGTGCCCGCCACCTAGAGGCAGCGGCGGTGGTGCCGTGGGTGAAATATGCCACGGCGTCTCGACAACACATCGTCACGTGGCAGACTCGCGCGCATAACCTTAGCGGCCGTTCAGTGGCCGTGCGGAGTCTCTGGGGAGGCCGGTCGTGGCGCGCGATTTCAGCACCGTGGGCGTGGTGGGGCTGGGCACCATGGGTGCCGGCATCGTCGAGGTCTTCGCCCGCAACGGCATCGACGTGGTGGCCGTCGAGATCTCCGAGCCGGCGCTGGAGCGCGGCCGGGTCACCCTCACCGGCTCCACCGACCGTGCGGTGGCCAAGGGCAAGCTCGCCGCGGCGGACCGCGACGCCCTGCACGAGCGGGTGCACTTCGCGGTCGGGCTGGACGCCCTGCACTCCGTCGACCTGGTCATCGAGGCGGTGCCCGAGCACCTGGACCTCAAGCAGCGGATCTTCGCGGAGCTGGACCGGGTCTGCCGTCCGGAGACCATCCTCGCCACCAACACCTCGTCGCTGAGCGTCACCGAGATCTCGGTGGCCACCAGCCGGCCCAACCAGGTGATCGGCATCCACTTCTTCAACCCGGCACCGGTGATGAAGCTGGTCGAGGTGGTCCGCACCGTCGTCACCTCGCCCGAGGTGGTCGCCGACGTCGAGGCGCTCTGCGCCCGGCTCGGCAAGGTCGACGTCACCATCAACGACCGGGCCGGCTTCATCGCGAACGCGCTGCTCTTCGGCTACCTCAACCACGCGGTCGGCATGTTCGAGTCGCACTACGCGACGCGGGAGGACATCGACGCCGCCATGAAGCTCGGCTGCGGCCTGCCGATGGGCCCGCTGGCGCTGATGGACCTGATCGGTCTGGACACCGCGTACGAGATCCTGGACACCATGTACCGGCGCGGCGGTCGGGACCGCCGACACGCCCCGGTGCCACTGCTCAAGCAGATGGTGACGGCGGGGCTGCTCGGCCGGAAGTCGGGTCGGGGCTTCTACACCTACGAGCGGCCCGGTTCGCCGAAGGTCGTACCCGATGAGACGACGCCGCTGGCCACGGACACCGCGCTCGCCGACGGCGCGCGCGCCATCTACACGGAGGTGGGCTTCGGGAGCGCGAGGAGTGAGCTTGCGAGCCCCGCAGTCGTGACCAAGGTCGGCATTGTGGGCTCCGGGACGATGGCCACCGGGATCATCGAGGTCTTCGCGAAGGCCGGCTACGAGGTCGTGTCGGTGACCCGTGGCGTGGAGAAGTCCGCGACGGTCTGCGAAGCCGTGAAGACCTCGCTGAACAAGGGCGTGGTGCGGGGCAAGCTCGCCGAGGACGACCGGGACGCGGCTCTCGGCCGGATCACCTGGTCGGCCACGCTGGACCACCTCGCCGACGTCGACCTGGTGGTCGAGGCGGTGATCGAGGAGCTGAGCGTCAAGAAGGCCCTCTTCGCGAGCCTCGACGAGATCTGCAAGCCGGGCGTCGTGCTGGCGACCACCACCTCCTCGCTGCCGGTGATCGACGTGGCGATGGCCACCCAGCGACCGGCCGACGTGGTGGGGCTGCACTTCTTCAACCCGGCGCCGGTCATGCCGCTGGTCGAGGTGGTCCGCACCATCCGCACCTCACCGGAGACCACCGCCACCGCCCGCGCGGTCTGCGCCGCCCTCGGCAAAACCGGCGTGGTCTGCGGCGACCGGTCCGGATTCATCGTCAACGCGCTGCTCTTCCCGTACCTGAACGACGCGGTGAAGATGTTGGAGGCCAGCTACTCGACGGCCGACGACATCGACCACGCGATGAAGCTGGGCTGCGGCTACCCGATGGGCCCGTTCGAGCTGCTCGACGTGGTCGGGCTGGACGTCTCGCTGGCCATCCAGCGCGAGCTGTACCTGGAGTTGCGCGAGCCCGGCTTCGCGCCCGCGCCGCTGCTGGAACACCTGGTCACCGCCGGCTACCTGGGCCGCAAGACCCGCCGCGGCTTCCGCGACCACTCGCACCGCTGACCGGTCAACGCCGGAGGGTGCCGACGGCGTCTGCAAGGTGTGACCTTCGAGGAGTACGTCAGCAGCCGGGGTCCGGCGCTGGTCCGGCTCGCCCGGTTGCTGACCGGTGACGCACACCGGGCCGAGGACCTCACCCAGGAGGTGCTGTCCCAGGCGTACGTGCAGTGGCGCCGGATCGCCCGCGCCGACCGGCCCGACGTGTACGTGCGCCGCATGCTGGTCAACGCCAATATCTCCTGGTGGCGTCGGCGGTCGAGCCGTGAGCTGGTCGTCGACACCTTCGCTGACCGGCCGCACCGTGGCGACCTCGGCGGCGAGGCGGCGGACCGGGACGAGATGTGGCGGCTGATCCTCGACCTGCCCGACCGCCAGCGCGCGGTGCTGGTGCTGCGCTACTACGAGGACCTCGACGACACGACGATCGCCCAGATCCTGGACTGCTCGCCGGTCACCGTCCGCACCCACGCGATGCGGGCGCTCGCCAACCTGCGGGAGCGCTGCGGTGCCCCGACCACGAACGGGAGCCGACCATGACAGACCTCGACGAGCGGATCGTCCTGACGCTGCGGGAACACGCCGAGGGGCCGGTGGACGGCGGCCGGTTGCTGGTCGGCGCGGTGCGCCGGGGGCGTACCCGGGTACGCCGGCGGCGGGTCGCCGCTGGTGCCACCCTGAGCGTCGTCGCGCTGATCGGCGCCGGCGTGGCCGTCGGGCCGATGGGTCGCCTGCCCGGCCTCGGTCACACTGTCACTCCCGGCCTGGCCGAGACCACTGTCGCCTTCCTGCCGCCGCTGGTCGACGGCGCTCCGAGCGCGGCGGCCCGCCCCGACCAGATCGGCAAGGACCCCGCCCTGCTGCACATCGGCCTCGCCCCGGGCGGCCCCCGGTTCCTGGAATGGAACGTCGGCGGTGGCAAGGAGACCGCGAAGATCGACGTGGGCGGCCGGACGGTCACCGTCGAGCTGACCTCGGCCGACGTGCTGCGATTCCCCGGTGCATGGAACATGCCGCCGTTGGAGGGCCCCACCGCCAACCTCTACGACGGCACAGTGGTCCGCGCCGTCGGGCCGGACGATGTGCCGATCTGGCGACGCTACTGGCAGCCGGCCCCCGGGGTGTACGCCGGCGCCAGCGTGCCCGGCACGGACGAGGGCCCACTACACGAGGCCGCCGCCGCGTTGCGGCTCGATCGGGCGTACCGGTGCAGCGGGCCACTGCGGTTGACCGACCTGCCGGCCGGTGCCGAGGTGGCCACCTGTGCGAGTGTCGTGGGCACCTTCCCGGCGGCGTATGCCGTGGTGTTGAGCGTGCGCGACGACCAGGGCAGAGGGGTGTCCGTCGAGTTCCAGTACGCGAGGACCGCCCTGATGGCCACGCCACCGGCGAACCGGACCATCGGCGGCAGACCCGCCTACTACGACCCCTCCTACAACCCCATCGGCGCACGGCTGGAACTCCTGGACATCCCGCAGGCCCAACTGTTCGCGGCGTTCAATCACGAGCGGAGCTTCAGCGAGGCGGAGGCGACGACAGTGCTCCTCGGGGCGCAGGTCGCCGAACACCTGGACCGGCCCGACACCTGGTGACCGCCCCGGTCCGTTCCGCGGAACGGACCGTACGCTTGGTGACTGTGAGCCCCCGTCGCAATCGCCCTCGCCGGGACGAGAACGCCAACCTGGACGCCGACCGGGTCCGGCAGGGCGTCGCCTCGGTGCAGCAGTGGACCGACGGCGCCTGGCAGGTACGCGGGATCGGCGCCGGCGCGTCGGTCAAGACGTACCGTTGCCCCGGCTGTGACCAGGAGATCCGACCCGGGGTGGCGCACCTGGTGGCCTGGCCGGCGGACGGTCTGGGTGACCTGACCGACCGGCGGCACTGGCACAGCGGTTGCTGGCGCGCCCGGGACCGACGCGGCCCGGCGGTGCAGCGCGGCCGGGGCACCCCGCGCTACTGAGCGACCTGGATCACCCTGTTCGTGCCTGGGTGGGCGGCGGCGGCGGTTTCGCGACAGACTTGGGCGGTGAGCACAGCGATCCGCGCGTCGTCGATCCTGCCCGGTCGCCGGGAAAACATCGAGCTGCACACCGCCGACGGTCTGCGACTGGTCGGCGAGTTGGCGCTGCCGGCCGACCGGCCGCCGGTGGCCACCCTGGTCTGCCTGCACCCGCTGCCCACCCACGGCGGGATGATGGACAGCCACGTCTTCCGCAAGGCGGCCTGGCGGTTGCCCGCGCTGGCCGACCTGGCGGTGCTGCGGTTCAACACCAGGGGCACCAGCAGCCTGCGCGGCACCAGCGAGGGCGAGTTCGACGGTGCGGTGGGCGAGCGGTACGACGTGGCCGCCGCCATCGAGTACGCCGAGTTCGCCGAGCTGCCCAACATCTGGCTCGTCGGCTGGTCGTTCGGCACCGACCTGGCCCTGAAGTACGGTTGCGACCCGGCGATCGCCGGGGCGATCCTGCTCTCCCCGCCGCTGCGCTTCTCGACACCTGCGGACCTGGCCACCTGGGCCGCCTCAGGTCGGCCGTTGACGGCGCTCGTGCCGGAGTTCGACGACTACCTGCGGCCGACCGAGGCGCGGGAGCGGTTCGGCGCGGTGCCGCAGGCCGAGGTGGTCGGGGTGCCCGGTGCCAAGCACCTCTGGGTGGGTGACGCGGAGACGGTGCTCGACGAGATCGTCCGGCGGGTCAACCCCGCCGTCGAGGTGCCACTGCCGACGACCTGGGACGGCCCGATGGAGGCCGGCGACGTCAGCGCGTACGCCGACCGGACGGTGGCCTCGTTCGCGGACACGCCCGTCCCGCAGCCGGGCGACTGACCGGTCACCCTCTCTCCTGGCGGGGCAGCACCACCTCGCGCAGGATCAGTTGCAGCGCGGCCACCGTCGGGATGGCGATCAGCGCGCCCACCACGCCCAGCAGCGCCACTCCGAGCAGCGCGGCGAGCAGGGCCGCCACCTCGTTGACCTCGACCGAGCGCCGCATCACCTTCGGGTAGATCAGGTAGTTCTCCACCTGCTGGTAGATGAGGAAGAACACCGCGCAGGCGATGCCGGTGGGCAGGTCGGCGGCGAAGCCGACCAGGCTCACGATCACCGCGCCCAGGGTCGCGCCGATCTGCGGGATCAGGTCGGTCACCGCGACCACCACCGCCAACGCGAACGGGTACGGCAGCCCGACGATCAGCGCGAACACGAAGGTGGTCGCCCCGGCCAGCACCGCGATGCTCAACGCGCCGACCATGTAGGCGCCCACCTTGGCCAGGATCTCATCGCCGATCAGCTGCACCCGCTCCCGTCGCGAACGGGGCACCAGCGAGTAGCCCAGGGAGCGGAGCTTGTTGAAGTAGGCCAGGAAGTAGATGGTCAGCACCAGTACGGTCAACGTCCGGAACACCGTGCCGAAGATCAGTTGGGCTCCTCCGAGCACGCCGCCCAACGCCCGGCCGACAGTCTCCGCGTTGGCCGCGCCCTGCACGCGCTCCACCACGTCGTACCGCTCCACCAGGTCGTTCACCGTCGGATTGCGGCGCAGCTCGTCGAGCAGGCTCGGGATCTGGTCGATGAACTGCCCCGACTGGGTGACGATCGGCGGGACCAGCGCGACAACTCCGCCGCAGAGCAGCAGCACCACCGTCAACGCCACGAACGCCACCGCCAGGCCGTGCGGCACACCCCAGCGGCGTAGTCGGACCACCGCCGGGTTGAGGCCGACCGCGAGGAAGAGCGCGATAACCACCAGCACCAGGATGCCGCCGGCATTGCGAATCCCCAGATAGAGGGTGTACGCCAGCAGCACGCCCAGCGCACCCGTGAAGCCGATCAGGAAGCTGCTGCGGCGCAACGGGCGCCCCGGGGTGCCGAACTTCCCGGACGGGACAGCCGGCGGCTCGTCCGGGTCGATCCCCGGTGCGGGGACCGGCACCGGAGGCGGCACCTCGGTCGGCGCGGTCGGCGGGGGATCGGCCGTGACGTCCGGGTCGCCGGTCGGCGGTGCGCCTTCCAGCGCGTTACCGGTCGGCTGACTACCGGCCGTCTCGTCCGGGTCGTCGGCCGGCGGGTTGTGCTGCGGCACCAAAACCTCCCGGGGTCAGGCGATGGGTCGGCGGGCTCGGAGTTACCGACGCCCGTCACGCGGTCGGCGCGCAGACCAGCCCCGGGCCGCTCGGGTCCCCGCTGTCCAACGCGCCAGCAGCCTAGCCACCTCATGGTGGCCACCGACCACGAGACCGTCAACGCGGTGCTTCATGTGCCCACCCAATCACCGTCGGCGCCCCGGGACCGTCCAGACCCTGACCACGCACAGATCTTGGACAGTTTCCGTTACGCGTGGACGGAAACTGTCCAAGATCTGGTGGAGTGTTGGCTTCGTGGCGGTGAAAGCTGTTCGGATGCTGCCTGCCGACGACGCCGACGCACTCGACTGGCTCGCCTTCGAACAGGCGGGCGTCCTGACCACCGCACAGGTCTCCGACCTGGTCAGTGAGGGGACGGTGCGCGGGCGGATCCGCTCCGGTCGGTGGCGGTCGATCTGCCGCGGCATCGTGTCGACCGGCAACGGTCGACTGAGCCGCGACCAACAGCTCTGGGTCGCGGTGCTGGCAGCCGGACCAGGGGCGATGCTGGCCGGGGCAACCGCCGCCACCGAAGCCGGGGTCCGAGGGCTGCGCCGCGAGCCGCTGCACGTGCTGGTGCCGGCCGCCCGCCGTGCCGCGCGGACCTCCCTGCGCCGGCTCCCGATCGACATGCCCGCAGTGCTCGTGCATCGCACGTCGGTGCTGCCGGACTCGCACCGCCAACTCGCCCGTCCGCCGCGCACTACGACGGCCAGGGCGCTCATCGACGCGGCGGGATGGGCGGTCAGCGTGGACGAGGCGCAGGGGTGCTGGCGGCCGGTTGTCAGCAGCGGCGGGTCCTCCCCGAGGAGTTGCAGGCGGCGCTCGACGTCCTGCCCCGAGCACCCCGCCGACACCTGATCCAACAGACGGTCCGTGACATCGCTGGCGGTGCGGAGGCGCTCCCCGAGATCGACTTCCTGCGTCTCTGCCGGCGGCATCGCCTGCCCCTACCTGACCTGCAGGAGCGGCGGCTCGACGCGGCGGGCCGCAACCGCTGGCTGGACGCGTACTGGCGACAGTGGCACGTGCAGGTCGAGATCGACGGCGCGCACCACATGGACGCCCGGCAGTGGGCTGACGACATGCGTCGGCAGAACGACGTCTGGACCAGTGGTGACCAGATTCTGCGCTTTCCGGCCTGGCTGGTCCGTGCCCGCCCCGACGAGGTCGCCGACACGGTGCGGCGCGCGCTCGTCGCAGCCGGCTGGACCCCCACCCCAGAGCTGCGCAAGCCGACCCACAAATGAATCTTGGACAGTTTCCGTTAGCACGTAACGGAAACGGTCCAAGATCTCGAAGCTCGCGCCCAGGCTCAGTCCTTTTCGATGGTGACCTTGCTGGGCTTGGCGCTGCGCTCGTCGGTGGTCGGCTTGGTGGGCCGCTTGCCGTTCTCACCGGTGCTCGTGATCTTGGTCGGTTTGGCGTCCCGGCCGCCCACTCCCGGGACAGCGGCGACGGTCGGCTCACCGTCCACCCCGGCGCTGGCCGTGCCACCGTCGACGGTGGTCACCGGTTCGGCCACCGGACGAGTCGCCGGCTGGCCGGCGTCCTCCGCGTTGGCGTTCACCGGCTGCCTGGTGTCGGCGGGCTCGGCCTTGAGGCCGGTGGCCGCACCCGACCCGGCCGGCGTGCCGGAGTCGACGGTCGCGGAACCGGAGACGGTCACGCCGTCGTCGCCACCGCCGGTTGCGCTGCTGCTCGTGGCGTCCTCGACCGTCGGCGCGGTCGGACCGTCGATCGGGCCGGCGACGTTCTGCAACCGCAGCTCGGCCATCTGCCGCTGGAGGTCGTCGGACTCCTGCCGAGCCTTCCAGGTCTCCTGCCGCAGGTCCGCGAGTTGCTGCTGGGCCTGGGCGATATCCAACATCACCTGGGCGAGCTGCTGCCGACCCGCCGCCGCCTCCTGCTGGGTGGCTGCCAGGTGCTGCTGCGTGGTGGCCAGGTGCTGCTGGGTGGTGGCCGCGTATTCCTCGAACTGCCGACGTGAGGACGCGACATGCTCGTCGGCCTCGCGGCGCTTGTCGCTGGCCTCGGTCCTGGCCCGGCTCAGCAGCTCGGTGGCCTCCGCCTCGGCCCGCTCACGCAGAGCCGCCGCGTCCTGTTCGGCCGCCTGGAGGACCCCGGCCGCGCCCTGCTCGATCTCGTTCTTGCGGGCCGTGTATTCAGTCTCCAGCTCGTCCCGACGAGCGGTGTACGCGGTCTCCAGCTCGTTCTTACGGCCGGTGTACTCGGTCTCCAGCTCGTCGCGGCGGCCGGTGAAGCCCGCCTCCAGCTCCTGCTGACGGCTGGTGAACCCGGTCTCCAGCTCCTGCTGGCGGGACGTGTGCTGCTTGTCCAGCTCGTCGCGGTGCTTGGCGTACTCCTGCTCGGCCGCGGTCCGCCGCTGCTCCAACTCCCGGTCGGCGGTCTCCCGCCGGGAGTTGACCTCCTGCTCCACCCCGGCCCGCCACGCGCCCAGTTCCTGCTGGGTCTGCTCCCGGGTGTGCTTGACGTACGCCTCGGTCTCGGTGCGCATCCGCTGCACGTACGCCTCGGTCTCGGCGCGGTTGCGCTTGGCCGACTCGGACGCCTGCGTGATCAGCCGCTCCGCCTCCTGCTGCGCCTTGGCACGGGTGGCCCGGCCCGCCATCGACGCGTCGTCGATGATCTGCTTGGCCTCCTGCTGCGCCTTGGCGTGCGTGGCCCGGCCCGCCTCGGTGGCGGTGTCGGTGAGCCGCTTGGCCTCCTGTAGGGCCTTCGCGTGCACCTCCTTGGCCGCCTCGCGCAGGTCGTTGGCCTCCTGCCGGGCGTTGGCCAACGTCTCGCGAGCCGTCTCGCGCAGCTTGGTCGACTCCTGCTGAGCCCGGGTGTGGATCTCCTTGGCGGTGTCCCGGAGCTGGGTGGCCTCCTGCTGGGCCTTGGCCAGCGCGTCCTGCGCCGTCTTGCGCAGCTGCGCAGACTCGTCCCGGGCCGACCGCAGGGTCTTCTCCGCCTCCGCCCGCTGGGCGGCGCTGTGCCGCTCCTCCTCCGCGCGCCGAGCGGCGAGGGCGATCTCGAAGTCCTTCAGTGCCCGGTCGGCCTGCTCGCGGGCCTCATCGATGATGTGCTCGGCGGCGGCGCGACGTGCCTCGATCTCCACGTTGGCGTCGGAGACGATCTGCTCGGCCAACTCCTCGGCCTGGCTGAGGATCGAGTCGACAAGCGGCCCGAGGTGCTTGAACGAGGCCTTGTCCACCACGTTCATCTGCTTGCGGATCTGGGTCAGGTCACGTTGGAGCACCTCGACCTGGCCGGCGAGCTTGTGGATCTGTGTGTACGCCTGTTCCCGTTCGGCGGCGAGGGTCGCAATCTCGTGCTCGGCACGTGCGACATACCGATCAACCTGTTTTCTCTCATACCCCCGCAGGGCGGACTCGAAGCTGGGCTCCGTCGTCACGTCCCCGCCGAGGGCGAACAGTTCCTCGCCGTGCGACATGCCCCCATCCTCACACGCATCGGGCCCTGCTGGGGCGATACGGACGGGCCTTGTGCGAGCTACTTCACTCCGTTTCGAGCGGGGCATTCCATGAACTGGGAAACGCATACGGCGCGAGGTGCAACCGGTCACCCGGTGTCACCTCGCGCCGTCGATGCCCCGACCTACGCCACCCGTCAGCCAGCGGTCTCCGCGGGAACCCGGTCCTGACCGCCGTCGGTCTTCTTGGCCTCCGGCTTGGCCGCCGGAGCCGCCGCAGCCGGCACTCCCGGAACGATGCCGGCGAGCCCGGAGAGCATCTGGCCCAGCTGCGAGGTGACCGCATCCTTCTGCCGGGTGAGGTCCTCGACCTCGCGGCGGGCGGCCTGCGTGGTCAGCTCCGCCTCCGTGCGGGCCTCGGTGAGCAGGCGCTGCGACTCGGCCTTGGCCTCGTTGAGCGTCTTCTCCGAGTGCGCCTTGGCCTTGTCCACCGTCTCGGCGGCGTTGCGCTCCGACTCGATCCGGCGAGCCTCGGCGCGCTGCTCGATCTCCTTGGCGCGCTCCTGTGCGGCCCGGGCACGCTGCTCGGCCTCGCTGACCAGCTTCTGGGTCTGCGCGACCTGGGCGGCGTGGCGCTCGGACTCCTCGCGCTCGGCCTTCTCGCGCCGCTCGGCGAGCTGGAGCTCCAGAGCCTGGAGGTCCTTGTCGCGCTTGTCCCGTGCGTCGGTCAGCAGCTTGGTCGCCTCAGCACGCTTCTCCTCAGCCTCGCGGGCGGCCTTCGCCCGCTGCTGGGTGATCTCGCGCTCGGCGGTGGCCCGGAGGGTGGCCACCTCCCGCTCGACAGTCGACTTCAGCTCGGCCACCTCGTGGGCGGTGACGGTGCGCAGCTGCTTGGTCTCGCGGTCGGCGTCCGCGCGCAGCGTGTCAGCCTCGCGGCGGGCCTGCACCCGAACCTCGGCGGCCTCGCGCTCTGCGGCCGTCCGCAGGTTGCCCGCCTCACGCTCGGCGCTCGCCTTCATGGCGGCGGCCTCGGCGCGTGCCTTGTCGGTGATCTCGCGAGCCTCGAGGCGAGCGGCGGAGAGGATGCCCTCGGACTCGCGCTTGGCCTCGTTGCGGTGGTCGTTGGCCTGCTCCTCGGCGAGCCGGAGGATCTGCTCGACGCGGGTGCCGAGCCCGGAGAGGGTGGGCCGGTTGTTCTCTTCGAGCTGCTTGTTCGTGTCGGTGAGCTTCTGCTCCAGCGCGCTCATGCGCTGCTCTGCCTGGCGGAGTCGACGCTGGGCGTCGTTCATCCGCTGCTCGGCCTCGGCACGGGCCTGCTCGGACTGGGTGAGCGCGGCGGTCATCCGGCCGAGGAAGTCATCGACCTGGTGAGTGTTGTATCCGCGCAGGCCCACGGTGAAATCTGGCTGCGAGTTCGCGTTATCGAAGAACGCGAGAGGGGAGGACTGCTGCTGGGGCATTGGGACATACTGGCAGACGCCCCAGGGTGGTTCGCAAGAGCGGTGCGGAGCTTTCATGCCCTCTTTACATGGTCAACTTCCGCGTTCGGCAGGGCCGGACCAACCGGCGATCTTGGCAGGTCCCGGGCGGGACGGACGCCATGCGGTGTGATCCGGAAAAGGGCCCCGAGGTAACCCCGAGGCCCTTTGTTCGATCCCAGGCCGGCCTTGCGCTAATGAGATGGAAGAACAATGCCGAGCACCACAATGGCCACCCGGTGCTCATCCGTCCGGCCGGTGACCAGGTCAGTGCCCTCCAGCCGACGGCGTCGGCTCAGTGCCCCCGGAACCGGTTGATCGCGTCCTCGTGCTGCGCGCGCAGCTCCCCGTCGCGTACGCCCAGCCCGTCGGTGGGCGCGAGGCACCGCACCCCGACCTTGCCCTGGTGGGCGTTGCGGTGCACCTCGTACGCGGCCTGGCCGGTCCGCTCCAGCGGATAGGTGCGGGAGACCGTCGGGTGCACCTTGCCGAGCGCGACCAGACGGTTGGCCTGCCACGCCTCGTGGTAGTTGGCGAAGTGACTGCCGACGATCCGCTTGAGGTGCATCCACAGGTAGCGGTTGTCGTACTGGTGCTGGAAGCCGCTTGTGGACGCGCAGGTGACGATGGTCCCGCCGCGCCGGGCCACGAAGACGCTCGCGCCGAACGTCTCCCGACCCGGGTGCTCGAAGACGATGTCCGGGTCCTCGCCGCCGGTCAGCTCGCGGATCCGCTCGCCGAAGCGCCGCCACTCGTCCGGGTCCTGGGTCTCCTCGTCCTTCCAGAAGCGGAAACCCTCGGCGGCCCGGTCGATGACCAGATCCGCGCCCATCCGGCGGCACAGCTCGGCCTTCTCCGGCGAGGAGACGACGCAGACCGGGATCGCGCCGCCGTTCAGCGCCATCTGGGTGGCGTACCCGCCGAGGCCGCCGGATGCGCCCCAGATCAGCACCACGTCACCCTGCTTCATGTTGGCCCCGTGGTGCGAGACGAGCTGCCGGTACGCGGTGGAGTTGACCAGCCCGGGGCTGGCCGCCTCCTCCCAGCTCAGGTGCCGGGGCTTCGGCATCAGCTGGTTGGCCTTGACCACCGCCATCTCGGCCAGCCCACCGAAGTTGGTCTCGAAGCCCCAGATCCGCTGCTGCGGGTCGAGCATGGTGTCGTCGTGCCCGGCCGCGTCCTCCAGCTCGACGGAGAGGCAGTGCGCGACCACCTCGTCGCCGGGAGCCCAGCGGGTCACCCCGGGGCCGACGCGCAGCACCACGCCCGCGGCGTCCGAGCCGACCACGTGGTACGGCAGGTCGTGCCGACGGGTCAGCTCGGAGACCCGACCGTAGCGCTGGAGGAACTTGAAGGTGGGCAGCGGCTCGAAGATGCTGGTCCACACGGTGTTGTAGTTGATTGCGCTGGCCATCACCGCGACCAGCGCCTCGCCAGGCGCCAGCTCCGGCGTCGGCACCTCCTGCACGTGCAGCGCCTTGCGCGGGTCTTTGTCGCGGGTGGCCATGCCGTCGAACATCCGGGACTCCTCGGCGCGGACCACCACGCCCCGGTAGCTCTCCGGTACGGGCAGCCCGGCGACGCCGGCGAGCTCGCGGTCCGGATCGTTCGATTCCTCCGCCGCCATGATCGCTTCGAGGATGTCCTGCACGGTGACCTCCGGTTCATCCGCACCCGCACGGGCCCGGGTGCTGCCATCGTCGGCGCCGGTGGACACGACCGCCATGTCGGCATTCGACACATCCAGCACCAGTCGCGCTCCGGTGGGGCCGGACGTTACTGAACGGTAGCTAGGCTCGGAAGTCATCTGTGAAAAACTGCATCCGCCGATGCGTGAAGGTGTCCGACCAGCCCGTCAACCGCGCACTGACGTGCGCGCAAACGCCACCCATGCCCCGCGCGCAAGAAGCAACGTCGGGGATGTCGCTGCCTCGGTCGCGCGGGAGGCGGCAACATCCCCGACGTCGTGTGGATCGTGGGAGCGGTGCGGGGTCAGTGGGGGGTGGGGGCGGGCTCCACCAGTTCGACGAGGACGCCGCCGGCGTCCTTCGGGTGGACGAAGTTGATCCGGCTGTCCGCGGTGCCGCGTCGCGGGGTCTCGAAGAGAAGTCGCATTCCCCGCTCGCGCAGTGCCGCGCAGGCCGCGTCGACGTCCACCACGGTGTACGCGACCTGCTGCACGCCCGGCCCGCTCCGGTCCAGGAACTTGGCGATCGTCGACTCCGGGGTCAGCGGTGCGAGCAGCTGTACGCAGCCGCCGTCGGTGGTCGGGCCGACGGACAGCATCGCCTCGCGAACGCCCTGCTCCTCGTTCGTCTCGACGTGTACGCAGCGCATCCCGAACGTCCGCTGGTAGAAGTCGATCGCGGCGTCCAGGTCGGCCACGGCGATCCCGACGTGGTCAATCTTGCGAAGCCCGATGTCTGTGACGTAGTCCGCACCGGGCTCGGCGGGGGAGTTCTCAGCCATGGCGCTAGTCTGACCGAATAATCGTTAAGGCGTACAGCTAGGCACCCCCCTTGAACAGTTCGGCACCCCCTTCGGAGGCAGGCATGGCTTCGGTGATCGTCAGCGGCGCGCGGACCCCGATGGGGCGCCTGCTGGGCAACCTCAAGGACCTCCCGGCCACGAAGCTCGGCGGTATCGCCATCAAGGCGGCGTTGGAGCGGGCCGGCGTCAGCCCGGACCAGGTCCAGTACGTGATCATGGGGCAGGTGTTGCAGGCCGGCGCCGGTCAGATCCCGGCGCGGCAGGCGGCGGTGGAGGCCGGTGTGCCGATGTCGGTGCCGGCGCTGACCATCAACAAGGTCTGCCTCTCCGGCCTGGACGCCATCGCCCTGGCCGACCAGCTGATCCGCGCCGGCGAGTTCGACATCGTGGTGGCCGGCGGCATGGAGTCGATGACCAACGCCCCGCATCTGCTGATGGGCCAGCGCACCGGCTACAAGTACGGCGACGTGGTGGTCAAGGACCACATGGCGCACGACGGGCTCAGCGACGCCTGGGACTGCTGCTCCATGGGCGAGTCCACCGAGCGGCTCGGCGGCAAGCACGGCATCTCCCGTACCGAGCAGGACGCCTTCGCGGCCGCCAGCCACCAGCGGGCCGCCGCCGCGCAGAAGAACGGCCACTTCGCCGACGAGATCACCCCAGTGGTGATCCCGCAGCGCAAGGGTGACCCGCTGGTGATCAGCGAGGACGAGGGCATCCGCCCGGACACCACCGTCGAGTCGCTGGCCAAGCTGCGTCCGGCCTTCGCCAAGGACGGCACCATCACCGCCGGCAGCTCGTCGCCGATCTCCGACGGCGCGGCCGCAGTACTCGTGATGAGCAAGGCCAAGGCCACCGAGCTGGGGCTGACCTGGCTGGCCGAGATCGGCGCGCACGGCAACGTGGCGGGCCCGGACAACTCCCTGCACTCGCAGCCGTCGAACGCGATCAACCACGCCCTGAAGAAGGGTGGCCTGAGCGTCGCGGACCTGGACCTCATCGAGATCAACGAGGCGTTCGCCCAGGTCGGCATCCAGTCCACCCGTGACCTGGGCATCAGCCCGGACAAGGTCAACGTCAACGGCGGCGCGATCGCGCTCGGGCACCCGATCGGCATGTCCGGCGCTCGTCTCGTCCTCACGCTCGCCCTGGAGCTCAAGCGGCGCGGCGGTGGCACCGGCGCGGCGGCCCTCTGCGGCGGCGGTGGCCAGGGCGACGCGCTGATCATCCACGTGCCGGGCCAGTGAGCGGAGCGGCCGAGCACGCGCCGGCGGCGGGCACCACGTCGGTGCGCCGCAGTCGGGACGTACCGCTGCTGGTGGAACGGGCCCGCGCGGGTGACCCCCGCGCGGTGGCCCGGCTGATCACGTTGGTGGAGAACGGCGACACGCTGCTGCCGGAGATCGCCGCGACGCTGGCACCGTACGCCGGGCAGGCCCAGGTGGTCGGGTTGACCGGCTCGCCCGGGGTGGGCAAGTCGACCACCACGAACGAGCTGGTCCGGGCGCTGCGGGCGCGCGGGCATCGGGTCGGCGTGCTGGCGGTCGACCCGTCCAGCCCGTTCACCGGCGGCGCGATCCTCGGCGACCGGGTGCGTATGCAGGACCACGCCACCGATCCGGGCGTCTACATCCGGTCCATGTCCAGCCGAGGTCATCTCGGTGGGTTGGCCGCGGCGACGCCGCAGGCGGTCCGGGTGCTGGAGGGCGCCGGCTGTGACGTGGTGCTGGTGGAGACCGTCGGCGTCGGGCAGGCCGAGGTCGAGGTCGCCTCGCTGGCCGACACCACGCTGGTGCTGCTCGCACCCGGGATGGGCGACGCGATCCAGGCGGTCAAGGCCGGCATCCTGGAGATCGCCGACGTCTTCGTGGTCAACAAGGCCGACCGGGACGGCGTCGACGCCACCGTCCGCGACATCCAGGGCATGATCGCCCTCGGTGAGCGCGGTCCCGGGCAGTGGCGACCGCAGGTGGTCCGCTCGATCGCCGCCCGCGGCGAGGGCATCGACGACATCGCCGCCGCGATCGACAAGCACCGCGGCTGGCTGGTCGAGCACGGCGAGCTGCGCCGCCGCCAGGAGGCGCGGGCCGCCGCCGAGATCGAGGCCATCGCGCTCGGCATCCTCCGCGCCCGGATCGGCTCACTCCGCGACGGTACGGAGTTGGCTACGCTCGCCACCAAGGTCGCCGAGGGCGCGACCGACCCGTACACGGCGGCGGACGACCTGCTCGCCCAGCTCGCTCGCTGAGCCGGAAGCATCGCGGGGCCGTCCCGCTTCGGTGTCCTCAGTGGCCACCCCTCGTCGCTCCGGCGCGTCGCTTGCCGGCACGCGAGGGCCGCTCCGGTTTTAGTAGGCTCGCGGCGCGTGATCGGAAGCGATGCTGTCACGCGGCGGCTGACGGGACAGTCAGTCCACAATGGGCCATGACCAGGGGAGATGTGATCATGACGGACGCGGTCGAGAACGCCGGTGGAGTGCAGCCCGCGACGGGCGCGGCCCGGGGCGTCACGTCGGTCTCGGACGAGGTCGTGGAGAAGATCGCCGGGGCTGCCGCCCGTGCGGTGCCCGGCGTCGCCGATCTCGGTGGTGACGTGGCCCGGTTCTTCAACAACATCCTGGACAAGGTCGGTCTGGACGAGGTGGGCGACGCCCGCCGGGGCGTCTCGGCCGACGTGAAGGGCAACGCGGCGGTCATCAACGTGGTCCTGGTGATCGACGCCGGGCACGTCGTGGTCGACGTGACCGAGGCGGTACGGGTCGCGGTGATCGAGGCCGTGGAGAAGTACGGCCTGACTGTCACCCAGGTCAACGTCACAGTTGATGACATCGAGCTGAACCAGCCGGGGCCGGCCGCCGTCTGAGACGGGTGTGCCCGCAGCTCACGTTACCGGCCGGTACGACGTGACTTAGCGATCGTTCAGGTGAGGGCTCTACACTCGACGTGCAGTCGAGGACCCGAGGAGGAGCCCTGCTCATGGACGCCGACGAGATCGACGCCGGACGGGCGCGCTGGCAGGCCCGTTACGACGCCGCGCGCAAGCGGGACGCCGACTTCACCACGCTCTCCGGGATGCCGGTGGACCCGGTCTACGGCCCGCCGGAAGGTGCCACCTACCCGGGCTTCGAGCGGATCGGCTGGCCGGGCGAGTACCCGTACACCCGGGGTCTGTATCCGACCGGCTACCGCGGACGGACCTGGACGATCCGGCAGTTCGCCGGCTTCGGCAACGCCCAGCAGACCAACGAGCGTTACAAGATGATCCTCGGCGCGGGCGGCGGCGGCCTCTCGGTCGCTTTCGACATGCCCACGCTGATGGGCCGCGACTCGGACGACCCGCAGGCGCTCGGCGAGGTCGGGCACTGCGGCGTCGCCATCGACACCGCCGCCGACATGGAGGCGCTCTTCGACGGCATCGACCTGGCCGGTGTCACCACCTCGATGACGATCTCCGGCCCGGCCGTGCCGGTGTTCTGCATGTACCTGGTCGCCGCCGAGCGGCAGGGCGCCGACCTGTCCGCGCTGGACGGCACGCTCCAGACCGACATCTTCAAGGAGTACATCGCGCAGAAGGAGTGGCTCTTCGACCCCGAGCCGCACCTGCGCCTGATCGGCGACCTGATGGAATACTGCGCCGCCGAGATCCCGCGCTACAAGCCGCTGTCGGTCTCCGGTTACCACATCCGCGAGGCCGGCTCGACCGCCGCGCAGGAGTTGGCGTACACCCTGGCCGACGGTTTCGGCTACGTGGAGCTGGGTCTCTCGCGCGGGCTGGACGTCAACGTGTTCGCGCCGGGGCTGAGCTTCTTCTTCGACTCGCACGTCGACTTCTTCGAGGAGATCGCCAAGTTCCGCGCCGCCCGCCGGATCTGGGCCCGCTGGCTGCGCGAGGTCTACGGCGCGACCAGTGAGAAGGCGCTCTGGCTGCGGTTCCACACGCAGACCGCCGGCGTGTCGCTGACCGCGCAGCAGCCGGTCAACAACGTCGTACGGACCGCCGTCGAGGCTCTCGCGGCGGTGCTCGGCGGCACCAACTCGCTGCACACCAACGCGCTGGACGAGACGCTGGCGCTGCCCACCGACGAGTCCGCCGAGATCGCCCTGCGTACCCAGCAGGTGCTGATGGAGGAGACCGGTGTGGTCAACGTTGCCGACCCGCTGGGCGGCTCCTGGTACGTCGAGGCGCTGACCGACAAGATCGAGGCCGAGGCGGAGGAGATCTTCGCCCGGATCCGGCAGCTCGGAGGGGAGGGGCCGCACCAGATCGGCCCGATGACCTCGGGCATCCTGCGCGGCATCGAGGACGGCTGGTTCACCGGTCACATCGCAGAGTCGGCCTTCGTCTACCAGCAGGCCCTGGAGAAGGGCGACAAGAAGATCGTCGGGGTCAACTGCCACACCGGCACTGTCGCCAAGGAGCTGGAGATCCTGCGCATCTCGCACGAGGTGGAGCTGGAGCAGCGCCGGGTGCTCGCCGAGCGCAAGAGTGCCCGGGACGAGTCGGCGGTCCGCGCGGCGGTGACCCGGATGGTCGACGTGAGCCGCACCGACGGGAACATGATCCCCGCGATGCTGGACGCGGTTCGCGCCGAGGCGACCCTGGGCGAGATCTGCGACGCGCTCCGCGCCGAGTGGGGCACCTACCGCGAGCCGGCACGCTTCTGACCGACACCCCTCCGTCGATCGTGCGTTTCCGGTGGGATGAATACGGCGAACGGCGCGTATTCCCCCTCCTGAAGTGCACGATCGCGGGGGTGTGCGGCGGGGCGTGAGAGTTGCAACGTCGGGGTTGCGGGTGAGCTGAGAATTCGGGCTCACGTGCGAGACTAGGTAACCATGAGCGACCCACGGATCACCTCGTCGATCTTCACCCGCGGCGCGGTCGACCTCAGCACACTGCGCGGCCCCGCACCAGCCAGCTCCCGCCCCGGCACGCCCCCACAGGGCGGTCCGTCCAACGGCGCACCCGCCGCCGACGGTAACACCGCCATCGTCGACGTCACCGAGGCGACCATCCAGTCCGACGTGCTCGAACGGTCGATGGCCATGCCCGTCGTCGTGTTCTTCGGCGCCGCCGGCTTCCCGGAGAGCGACGAGTTCGCCCCGGTGTTGGAGCGACTGAACGCCGAGGGCGGCGGCAGTTGGGTGCTGGCACGGGTCGACGTGCAGGAGAATCCGCGCATCGCCCAGATGTTCCGGGTCCAGGGCATCCCCATGGTCTACGCGGTCGTCGGCGGCCAACCGGTCGACGCCTTCTCCGGGGTCGTTCCCGAGGCGCAGCTGCGGCAGTGGCTCCAGGCCGTGCTCAAGGCCGGCGGCGTCACGGTTGCCGAACCGGAGGACCCCCGCCTCGACGAGGCGGACGACGCGCTGATGAGTGGTGACCTCGACGCCGCCGAACAGGCGTACCGCAAGATCCTCGCGGACGCGCCGGCGGACGCGGCGGCGACGGCCGGTCTGGCCCAGGTCGGGGTGGCCCGCCGGGTGGCCGGCGCGGACCCGGCCGCCGCCCTGGCCGCCGCCGAGAGCGCCCCCGACGACGTGGCCGCCCAACTGCTGGCCGCTGACATCGAGGTGCTCAGCGGCCTGGCCGAGCAGGCATACTCCCGGCTCGTCGGTCTGGTCCGACGCACCGCCGGCGAGGACCGCGAGACAGTGCGCCAGCACCTGGTCTCGCTCTTCTCCATCGCCGGCCCGGACGACCCGGCGGTCGCCTCGGCGCGCCGGGCTCTGGCCAGCGCCCTGTTCTGAGTTCGTAGCACGCCAGCGCGGGCCGGCGCTCCGGCCGGCCCGCCCGACCACCGAGGACGGGAGCTCATGATGCGCCGGATCGCCGTCCTCGACGCGCCGACAAACCTTGGCCTGCGGCCGCCGACGTCCACGTCCGTCCCCGGCTGCGCCAAGGCACCCGGCGCGCTGCGCGACCACGACCTGCTGCCCCGGCTGCGGGCCCGCGACGCCGGCTGCGTCACCCCACCCCGCTACGACCCGGGCGACTGGCGGCCCGGCGACGGGGTCTGCCACGCCCGGGAGATCGCCGACTACTCGCTCGCGCTCGCCGAACGGATCGGCTCGATCATCGACCGGGGAGAGTTCCCGGTGGTGTTGGGTGGCGACTGCTCGGTGCTGCTCGGCTCGGCGCTGGCCATGCACCGCCTCGGTGAGGCTGTCGGCGGGCGGATCGGGCTGGTCTTCGTCGACGGGCACTCCGACTTCCGGCATCCCGGCAACGCCTCCTACGTCGGTGCCGCCGCCGGCGAGGACCTCGCCCTCGTCACCGGGCGGGGGCAGGCCGACCTGGCCGCACTGGAGGGACGCAGGCCCTACTTCCGCGACATCGACGTGGTGGTGCTCGGCATCCGCGCCCAGGACGAGTACCGGCTCGACCTCCAGGCCGCCGGAATCACCACCCGCCCGGTGCCCGCGCTGCGGGCCGAAGGCGCCGCCCGCACGGCCCAGTGGGCGCACGAGCAGCTCGCCGACTGCGCGGGCTACTGGGTGCACATCGACGTGGACGTGCTCGACCCCGCCGTGATGCCCGCCGTGGACGCCCCCGACCCGGGCGGCATCGCCTTCGCCGAGCTGGAGATCCTCCTCGCCGGCCTGGTCGACACCCCGCACTGCCTCGGCGTCGAGCTGACCGTCTTCGACCCCGACTACGACCCGGACGGCTCGTACGCCGCCGAGATCGTCAACACGGTGGTCGCCGGCCTGGCCCCGGTCACCGCCCCGGAGGCGGTGCCGCCCCGACTGCTGTCGGCCCGACCGACGCCCAGCCCACGGCGTGCCGCCCCCACCGACCGGCTCAACAGCCTGCGGAACGCGGCCCAGGACGAGTCGCCCTACGCCGCGTCCGGTCCCTCCACCGATCGGGAGCCGTCTGGTGTGCGGGTCGCGGAGCCATCCGGCGCGCGTACGGCAGCAGAGCAGGCCGGAACCGACGCGGCGGGCCGGCTGCCCCACGGCGGCCTGGCCCCGGCAACATCGGACCGGCTCGGCATCCTGGGTCCGATCCACTCGCCTTTGACTGTCGTCCCTGGCCCGGCTCGCTCTGAGGCGGGCGGGGTCGCGGACCCGGTCGGCTCGGGGCCGGGTGGCGTTCTGGACCATTCGGACTCCGGTGGCCTTCCTCGTCACCCGGAGGAGGGCGGCGTTCCGGGCCACTCGGCGTCGGATGGCGTTCCGGCCGCTGTGGAGCGGGAGCCGGTCGGCCCACCCGCTTCGGCGGGGCCGGGCCTGTTGCGGCGATCATCGCCGAGCGTGTCTGATCCCAGCGATCACACGAACGCCGACACCGCCTGACCTGTCCCGTCCCGCCCCGCCCGCCTTGATCGACACGACATCGGCGATGTGGGGGTGTCCGGTTGGTCGGAAACCGCCACATCGCCGATGTGGAGTCGATCATCGCGCCTGGATGCCGCGGCGGGGCCGCGGTTGAGGTCAGGCGGCCGGGAGGGCGCGGAGGAAGCGCTCGGCGATCGGGACGGCCGAGGCCGTGCTGGCGCCGCCCTTCTCCACGAACACGGCGAAGGCGACATCGCCCCGCCAGCCGACGAACCACGCGTGGGTGTGGGCCGGGTTGTCGTCGTACTCGGCGGTGCCGGTCTTGCCGTAGACCTCGCCCGGCACATCCTTGAGGGCGCTGCCCGTGCCGGAGGTGACCACCTCGCGCATCATCGACTTCAGCGCGGTGACCGATTCTGGCTTGAGCTGCTCGCCGGCCGGGGCGGGCTTGGCCGGCGCCGGGTCGAGCACCAGCTTCGGCTGTTCGAAGCGGCCTCGGGCGACGGCAGCGGTGGCACCGGCCATGGCCAGCGGGCTGACCAGCGTGGTGCCCTGCCCGAACGAGGCAGCGGCCTGCTCGGCGAGGCTGCCGCCCGTCGACACCTTGCCGGTGAAGGCGTCCACGCCGAGGTCCCACTGACCCTCCAGGCCCAACGAGCGGCCGGCGGCGGCCAGCCCGTCGCCGCCGAGCTTCGGGGCGAGCGAGGCGAACGCGGTGTTGCAGGACTTGGCGAAGTCGGTGCGGAACGGCACCGAGCCGAGCTCGAAGTTGTCGGAGTTCTTGAAGGACCGACCATCCACGGTGAAGGTCTTCGGGCAGGCCACCGGCCCGTCCAGTGTGATCGCGCCCCGATCCAGCAGGCCCAGTGTGCTGACCATCTTGAACGTGGAGCCGGGCGGCACCTGGGCGTTGAAGGCGAGGTTCTCACCGGCCGGCCCGGGGCCGTTCGCCGCGGCGAGCACCGCGCCGTCGCTGATTCGGACCGCCACCAGGGCGGAACGGCGGGGCTCGGCACGCAAGGACCCGTCGGCGGCGTTCTGGACGGCGGTGTCCAGCGTGGTCTTCAGCGCCTGGCCGGGCTGCGGCTCCCGACGGAACAGCTCCGCGCCGGTCGGCTCCAGCTTGCCGCCCTCGATGGGGCGCTCGACCACCACGGTGAGCCCCGGGCCGCCGCGTAGCCGTTCGTCGTAGCGACCCTGCAACCCGCCGTGCCCGACCAGGTCACCGGCGACGTACCGGTCCGGGTGCGCGGCGAGGTCGTCCGCCTGCGCCGGGTCGACAGTGCCGAGCACCGCCCGGGCGAACTCCCGGGTCGGTGCCAGGTCGACCTTGCCGGAGATGAACTTGGTGCCGGGCAGGTCGTAGATCCGGGGCTTGATCTGCAGGTACGCCTCCTCGCGCAGCGACACCACCTCGACGAAGGCCCCCGGCTCGGCGTCGGCCACGCGCTTGGGCAGGTCGCTCAGGTCGACGGCGGGGACCAGCGCCGGACGGATCGCCCTGAACGCGGCGTCGAGCTCCTTGACGAGGTCCTTGATGTCGGCGACTCCGTTGGGCTGCACGCCGACCCGCACCACCGGGCGGGGAGTCACGATCGGGTTCCCGGCGCCGTCCAGCACACCGGCCCGGGCACTGGCGTCGCGGCGCAACGCCATCCGGTCACCCTTGGTGAGCTGCTCGTGCACCACCCGTGGCTCCCAGATCACCTGCCACTGGTCGCCGTCGCCCTGGGCGAGGCGTACCTCCCGGTCGTACGTCCAGCGGGTCTCACCCGGCAGGGTCCACTCCACCTGGACGGTTGCGGTCGCGATGTCCGCCGTGACCTTCGGCTCGCCGCGACGCGTCAGTTTCGGCGGGGTGGCCGACAGCTCACCAGAGAGCTCCTTGATGTCGCGTGTCACGTCGGCCGACGGCAGCTTGCTGCCAGTCGGGTCGATCAGGCCGACCGCCTGGAGGTCACCGCTGCGCCAGCCGGAGAGGAACGCGTCGACGGTGCGCTCCGGCCCGTCGTCACCCGAGCAGCCGGCCAGTACACCGGCCGTGAGCGCCGCGGTGGTGAGGGCGGCAATCAGACGGCGGGCGTGGTTCGGCCGGTGGGGCCGGGGGTACGACAACGGCATGGAGCTGGTCCTTCCGATCTCAGAGTGCCCTCGCACGGTAATACGCGAGCGCCGTCCCCAACGTCCCCCAGGAGCGCGAGCGCGGCCAAAGACGGGCCGAGCCCGTGTGATGAACATCGCGTGGCGGGGTATCCCGCAGCCGGCCAACCTCGGACCCGCAACGGGTGAAAGGACAAAGTCCCGATCCGGACGTCTGGCTAGTGGTCCGCCGACGAAGGCGCACAACGGCAGGGCCTAGGCTGGGCGGCAGAGTGACCCACAACGCGGTGGGTCGAGGGGAGTGGCACCGATGGACCGGCGTCCGGCGATCAAACCGGAACCCGACCTCCGGCAGGATGACTCCGGCCGGGACGACGACGACTTCGATTCGGCGACCGACGGGGACGGCTACGGCCGGCTCGACGTGGGAGTCACCGGGCTGACCGGGTCGAGCATCGACACCATCTACGATCTGGGCCTGCCGACTGAGGTGTTGGCCGACGACGTGGAGGACGCCGAGCTCGACGAGCCCGTTCCCAACGCGGAGCGCCTGGTGGCCCAGGCTGTCGCGCTCGCGGGGGACGACCACGACGCGGCGACACTTGTCGGCCGTTTCTGGCGGTTCGCGCCAGATGAGGAGTTGGTCGGTTTCACGGCCGAGGAGATGCTCGACGCGGCCCGGGCACACCGGGACCTCGCCCAGCAACGGGTTCCTGGCGAGTTGAAGCTGCGGATCCACGAACCGCACGCCGACCAGCACCACACCGTCGTCGAGATCGTCACTGACGACATGCCGTTCCTGGTCGACTCGGTGACCGCGCTGCTCAACTCCTACCACCTCGACGTGCACCTGCTGGTGCACCCGCTCGTGGTGGTCCGGCGTGAGCCGCTGGGCCGACTCACCGAGGTCTCCGCGGACGTGGAGCCGGATGACGCGATCAGCGGCGACATCATCGAGAGCTGGATGCGGATCGAGATCGATCCGGTCCGGGACGTCTCCGAACGGGAGCGGCTGCGCCGTGAGCTGCAGCGGGTGCTCACCGACGTGCGGGAGGCGGTCGAGGACTGGCCGAAGATGCGTCAGCGTGCCCTCGCGCTCGCGGACGAGCTGGCGTCGACCCGCACCTCCGACAACCGTCCGCCGGTGCCGGAGAAGGACATCACCGACTCGGTGGAGCTGCTGCGGTGGCTCGCCCAGGACCACTTCACCTTCCTCGGCTACCGCGAGTACCGGCTGGTGGACGCCCCCGGGGGTGACACGACCGACCCGGTCGACGGCAAGGCCCTCGAAGCGGTGCTCGGCACCGGCCTGGGCATTCTGCGCTCCGATTCGCCGGACGCGCGGTCGCTGTCGTCGATGACGCCCGAGGCGCACGAGAAGGTGCTGGAGAAGCGCCTGCTCATCATCACCAAGGCCAACTCGCGGGCGACCGTGCACCGCTCGGCCTACCTCGACTACATCGGCTTCAAAATCTTCAACGCGGCCGGCGAGGTGATCGGCGAGCGGCGTTTCCTGGGCCTGTTCTCCACGGCCGCGTACCGGACCAGTGTCCGGGAACTGCCGGTGGTACGCCGCAAGGTGGCCGAGGTGCTGGACCGCTCCGGCCTGAGCCAGCGCAGCCACTCCGGTAAGGATCTGATCCAGATCCTGGAGACGTACCCGCGTGACGAGCTGTTCCAGATCAAGACCGACGACCTGTACCACGCGGTGGTCGGCGTGTTGCGCATGGCCGGGCGTCGGCAGTTGCGGGTCTTCCTGCGTCGGGACGCGTACGGGCGGTTCATCTCCTGCCTGATCTACCTGCCCCGGGACCGGTTCACCACGCAGAACCGGCTGCGCATGCAGGACATCCTGCTGCGCGAGCTGAACGGTGTCGGGGTGGACTACACCACCCGGGTCACCGAGTCGATGCTCGCTCGGGTGCACTTCATCGTCCGCACCGACCCGACCCGGCCGCCGGGCGACATCGACGCCGACCTGCTGGCCGAGGAGCTGGCCGACGCGACGCGGCTCTGGGACGACGACTACCGGTTGGTGCTGGAGCGCAAGCTCGGTGACGAGCAGGCCAAGCACCTGTTCACCCGGTACGCCGACGCGTTCCCGGAGGGTTACAAGGACGGGCACACGCCGTACGAGGCGATGAAGGACCTGGCGAAGCTGGAGCTGCTGGAGGAGCCCGGCCAGCTGGAGATGCACCTGTTCCGCAAGCAGCTCGCGCCCCGGCCGGGCACGCGGGTGCCCGGCTCGGACCTCGTCGAGGCGATGGACGTCCGGTTCAAGGTCTACCGGTACGGGGAGCCGATGATGCTCTCCGCCGTGCTGCCGGTGCTGCACTCGCTCGGCGTACGGGTCGTCGACGAGCACCCGTACGAGGTGGACCGGATCGACGGTCGGGTGTACCTGTACGACTTCGGCCTCATGCTGCCCGAGGGGCACCACGAGCTGTCCGAGGTCCGCCCGCACGTGGAGAACGCCTTCGCGGCGGCCTGGCGCGGTGAGGCCGAGGTGGACCGGTTCAACGAACTGGTGCTGCGCGGCGGTCTGACCTGGCGGCAGGTGGTGGTGCTGCGGGCGTACGCGAAGTACCTGCGGCAGGCCGGCACGGTCTTCTCGCAGGACTACATGGAGCAGACCTTCATCGCGTACCCGAAGCTGGCCGCCCTGCTGGTGGAGCTGTTCGAGACCCGGTTCGCGCCGGGCGAGCAGACCAACGAGCAGCGGCAGCAGCGCAGCGGTGAGCTGGTGGAGACGATCCGGGGCGCGCTGGACGACGTGGCCAGCCTCGACCAGGACCGGATCCTGCGCTCGTACCTGACGCTGATCGAGGCCACCCTGCGGACCAGCTTCTACCAGAAGCGCGCCGACGGGCGGCCGAAGGCGTACGTGGCGTTCAAGCTGGACCCGCAGGCCATTCCGGACCTGCCGGCGCCGCGACCGAAGTTCGAGATCTTCGTCTACTCGCCGCGCTTCGAGGGTGTGCACCTGCGGTTCGGGCCGGTGGCCCGGGGCGGTTTGCGCTGGTCGGACCGTCGGGAGGACTTCCGGACCGAGGTGCTCGGCCTGGTCAAGGCACAGATGGTGAAGAACACCGTGATCGTGCCGGTGGGTGCCAAGGGCGGCTTCGTGTTGAAGCAGAAGCCGGGCGACCGGGACGAGGCCGTCGCCTGCTACCAGGAGTTCGTCGGCGCGATGCTGGACGTCACCGACAACATCGCCAGCGGGCAGATCGTGCCGCCCGAGGACGTGGTCCGGCACGACGGCGACGACCCGTACCTGGTGGTGGCTGCCGACAAGGGCACCGCGACGTTCTCCGACATCGCCAACGAGATCTCCAAGGCCCACAACTTCTGGATGGGCGACGCGTTCGCCTCCGGCGGTTCGGCCGGCTACGACCACAAGAAGATGGGCATCACCGCCCGTGGCGCCTGGGAGTCGGTCAAGAGGCACTTCCGGGAGCTGGGCCTGGACACCCAGACCCAGGACTTCACTGTGGTCGGCGTCGGCGACATGTCCGGCGACGTGTTCGGCAACGGGATGCTGCTGTCCGAGCACATCCGGCTGGTGGCCGCCTTCGACCACCGGCACATCTTCCTCGACCCGG
>NZ_JBSFBM010000021.1:0-36972 GCF_053592955.1 Micromonospora sp. NPDC002411
CATGCGCAATCGGTATGCGCTCGACTTCGCCTCCGCCGAGTCGGGCAGGATGCGGGCATGACGGAACGTCCGGTGCTGTATCTGGTCGTCTGCGCCGCTGGTCCGGCGGAACACATCCACGAGCTGGTTGACCTGCTGATCGCCGACGGGTGGCAGGTGTGCATGATCGTCAGCCCGACCGCCGCGCCGTGGCTCGACCGGGAGGCGTTGCAAGACAAGACCGGTTATTTGGCACGCGTCGAGTGGCGCATGCCCGGCGACCCGGAGCCGCACCCGCCGGCTGATGTGGTGGTGGCCGCGCCGGTCACGTTCAACACGGTGACGAAATGGGCGCTGGGCATCAACGACACGCTGGCGCTCGGCGTCCTCAACGAGTCGCTAGGGGCGGGGTTGCCGATCATCGCGTTCCCGCACACCAAGGAGGAGTTGGCGGCACACCCGGCGTACGCGGGTCACCTGGCGGTTCTGCGCGCTGCCGGAGTGGTCGTGGCGGACGGGAAACCGCTGAACCCGACTAACGGGCCGGAGCGTTGGCACGTGGTCATCGAGGCGCTGCGGAGGGTCCGCCCGTCCTGAGCGGCCATGTCCGTTGACGTTATGCATCGTGCGTATACCAGCGCCCTACGCAACGTGTTCAATGGATGGGCTCAACAAAGCGAGACGGGCGGAGCCGCCCGTGACCCACTCGAACTGCCCTCGCTGCGGCGGACGACTGGCCCGGGACAACGACACCGGACGGTGTACGCCGTGCCAGGCCGCCGAACGGGACCGGCTGAGCGCGCCACCGGCGGTGCCGGCAGGCTTCTGGGACCACGCGCCGATTCGGCGGGCGCTGACGCAACGGCATCTGGGGCGGGTGGTGCGGGCGTACCGGTGCCATCCGTACCACGGGCGGGTCGCGCTACCGCAGACCGTTGTGGCGGGCTGGCTGGGTATCACGCAGGCGCAGCTCAGTCGGGTAGAGAACGGCCCACCGCTGGTGCACCTGGACCGGCTGACGCACTGGGCGAAGATGCTCCGGATTCCCGCTCCCTGCCTATGGTTCCGACTCCCCGATCAGCAGGGCTGGTCGGTCGCCAGCGACGCAGACGGACGGGCGGATGGCGCACATGGCGGCGATCAGGTGGTCGAGCGAGGCGAACAGGCAGTCGTGGCCGTTAACGTGGAGCAGGCATCGAGCCAAGGGGGTGGCACCACGGGCCGCCGACGCTTCACCGTACTGGCCGCACTCGCGGGACTCGCGGCAAGTGCCAGGGAATATCGGCATGGAACAGGTGCGACTAGCCAGTTCCCTGGTTGATGACCTCCGGCGGGCCGACGCGGCAGCGGGCGCTGACCTGCTCTGCGACGTCGCCATGCACGCGCACACCAGACTGTCGGCCTGGGCCGCGCGGTCGAGCTCCAGCAGAGAGGTGGGCGACGCGCTCCAGAGCACGTTGGCTGATCTAGCAATCGAGTCCGCCTGACTCGCGATTGACGCGGATCGCCGGACTGAGGCGAGGCCCTACCTACACGAGACAATCACCCGTGCTCGGATCGCGGACACCCACAGGTGGAAGTCCGTGCCCACACGCACCTGGCCCTGCTGATCCGTGAGACCCAGCCGGGTGAGTCGCTGCACTGCGCCGAGGCGGCTCTACGTGTCTCCGCCGGGTGGGCCACGCCTTGACTGACCACGTTGCTGCATTTACGCAGGGCACACGCATATGCCGTCCTCAGAGATGCAAGCGGCTTCAGCCGTGAGATGACCAAGGCCCGCCGGCAGTTTGAACGCGGCACGCACGAGGACGACCAAGGTTTCGTCCACTTCGTGAACGCTCAAGAGCTGGAGGGCATCGAAGGGTTGTGCTACCTCGCCCTCGGCAGACCCGAGCGCGCTGTTCAGTCGTTGCGCGCGATCACTGCCAACCCCTCGCCTGGTCACCATCGGAACCAGGTCTACTACCCCGTCCGCCTGTCGGAGGCGGCGTACCAGTAGGGCGACGTCAACGAGTCGGCGCGGATCGCCCTGGGCGTCCTGCCGGCCGTACGCCAAGTCAACTCGAAACGGGTCAGCAAACATCTCGCGCAGGTGCGCGGGAGCCTGGCAGCGCCGCAGCGGGCGACCAGGGCGAGCCGTCAGTTCGTTGACGCCTACGACCAGGCGGTGCGCGTGTGATCGAGGGATTGCAGCTTCGGCACTACAGTGCCGACGAGGCTAGGGGTATCCTCGATCAGCTCATGGACCTCTACTTGGAGGTCTACGCGGGTGCCGGCGAGTTCTACAGCGAAGACCGCTACCGGCGTCAGCTCGACCTCCACATGCAGCGAGTTGGGTGGGAGTTGGTCACCGCGTCGGTTGACGAGGCCCTAGTTGGCTACATCTATGGCTTCCCGCTACCCCCGCAGACCCGTTGGTGGGAAGGCATCCGCGAGCCCGTGCCGGCCGGCTTTACCGAGGAGGACGGGCATCGCACGTTCGCGCTTAGCGAGCTGCTGGTGCACCCGGATTGGCGGCGTCGAGGCATCGCCAGGGCGTTGCATGAGGACTTGATACCTGGCCGGGTCGAGAGACGAGCCACGCTGTTGGTTGACCCCGACAACGCCGCCGCCCGAAGGGCGTACAATTCTTGGAGCTGGGGCACAGTCACCAAGCTTCAGCCGAGATGGGAGTGTGCGCCCACTTACGACGTCTTAGTACGCGGCTACACTCACGATTCAGCCGACTCGTTAGTCAAGTGCGATGAACCGGCCGAGATACCCTAGCTCGGACGGCGAGTTCAACTCGGTCCGCAGCCTCCGCAAGATCCTCATGCTCCCAGATCCTGATGACGGACCAACCGGCCTCTGAGAGCAACTGATTCGTCTGTTGGTCCCGCTTGCGATTACCGTCGATCTTCTCGCGCCAAAATTGGCCGTTCACTCGGGCGGGACGATAGTGATCGGGGCATCCATGCCAGTAGCAGCCATCAACGAAGACGGCAACGCGGGCGGCAGGAAAGAGAATGTCGGCGGTGCGACGCAGACCTTGGAGTGGCCTAGTGCCAACTCGGTAACGCAGGCCCCGCTTATACAGAAGAGAGCGCAGTCGCCGTTCAGGGCTTGTGTCTCGGCCTTTGTTGGCACGCATGACAGCTCGCACACCCACATTTTTCGCCCAAGACCCCGTCGGTGTGTCTGCGGTAATAACGAGACCCCGGGCCCACGCAAGACGCCAGCCTTCCGCCAAGTTCTCGACCCGCGTGGCGTATTCGACTTCCCCGAGATAGCGCGTGGGCGAGCGCCCTTTGTCAGACCAGCGGAGGTATGCACGAATCCGGCGCGTGCGAGGTAGCAGTTTCAATTCGACGGACGCGCGGGCCTGACGCCCGTCGCCAAGATCGATCCAACGCCGATCAGGTCCGCCGGCGGCACGATCCTGTTCGAGAGATGCTGTCTTCCGACTGCGCCCTTGCCTACCCTTCCATGCTTTCTGATCCGGAGGTTTCTCCGCCCAACGGTTATCGACCCGGGCTGCGGTCGACGTCACCGTTGGCTCTCAGCTTCTTCGAGTGCGGCAGCGATGGCTCGGGCGAAGAACTCACCTAGCGCAACGGGCACAGCGTTGCCGAGCTGACGCATCTGCTCCCCTCGGGGGCCAGCCAGCCTCCATTGGTCAGGAAACGTCATGACTCTTGCCGTCTCCCGAACCGTCATGTACCTGTGCCGGTACGGATAGGGCGAGCCGTCAAGAGGCTCAGGCAGAAGTTCGTCGGTCAGGAGCACGGACTCCCCACCCGGTACGCCATGCACGCCGGCCTTGACCGTCTTCGCCGGTCGGTCAAGTTCGTTCGGTGTGTGACCGGCATAGATTCGCGCATCGGGCCACCCGATGTGGTCCGTGAAACCGCCAAGGTTATATTCACGCCGATCGAGTCGGTCCCAAGGCACGGCGGGGAGGGGGGGCTGTCCCTCGATCCCCTTAAGGGCGTCCCGCATCGTGCGCCACGGAAGCATGCCATCGTCCGGTGGAGAAATGGCTGGGAGCCGAGACATCACGCGTCGACGTACGTGGTCAGGCACATCGCGATGCCTCGCCCAGTAGGTGCCATCGATCATCGAACGAATCAGCGCCGCCTCCGAATACCGTGGCCGCACGGCTTCCTCAAACCGATCCATATCGACGCCGAGATCCGACCGGAAGGCCACCATGATGATCCGGTTACGGATCTGCGGAACGCCGTAATCAGCCGCATTGACTCGGATAGTGACGACCTGATACCGCCGCTTGGGGTCCGACGGCTCCTCGGCCAGACGCGCCTTCAACACATCATCATGATCACGCCATGTCGTGTCATCGGCGCGCTCTTCGAACGGGAGTTCGAGCTCACGCTCGATGTACTCAAAATACGGTCTGAATGACGGGCGCAGCAAGCCGCGAACGTTCTCACAGATGACGGCCTTGGGCTGGATCTCACGGATAGCGCGGAACATCTCCGGGAACATGTTGCGCTTGTCCTCGTCGCCCCGTGCTACGCCGCCCAGACTAAACGGCTGACAGGGCGGCCCTCCCGCAAGCAGGTCCACGCGATCCCAGAGATAGCCGAACTCAACTCGAGCCACATCGCCTTCGACCAGAGGCCACCGCTCGCCGGCTGAGGGAATCCGTTCGTCCTCACCCCGCGAGTCAGCCACGTTGGCCTTGAGCGTCTCGCAGGCGTACTTCATGAGCTCATTGACCAGCAGGGGCCGGAAACCCGCACGGTGCACCGCCATGGCCAAACCACCGCCGCCGGCGAACAACTCGACCGAGGTCCGATCACTCGCTGGCTGTGCTGGCGGTTCAAGCATCGCAGGAGCATACCGCGGAGTTGTGGATCTTCGAAGGTGACACGCTTGGTGCGATGTGGCGAGCTAGACGGCCACGAGGACCGGACGGCTCATACGTCAGATCGAACGAGCGCTGACCACGGACCCTCCGGGCGGCAGTGGAAGCCGGTGTGGTTTCGTTACGCGATCCCGAGGAGGAGCGATGGCGACGTGGCAGCTCGGTCCCTTCGATAACGACGACGCGGTCGAATGGTGTGGCGCGCTGGAAAACACAGCGCCCGATCAACGAGCGGCCTTCGTGCGTCACACTCTCGAGGCAGCCGCCCTGCCGGGCCGTACTCTCACACCCGAGGCCGCCGCTCAAGCCATCGCGGCAGCGGCCACCGTGGTTCAATCAATCGCCGGTACGCCGCCGTCGGGCTCGGCCTACGCACCGCGATTCCTTCTCGGTCGTGACGACGTCCAGGCCACCTCGCAGCTACGGAGCCTGGCTACGCGGGCGTTGGACACGGTACTCGCCCATGACTCCGCGTGGCGACTGCGGTGGGCTGAGGATGTGGAAGAGGTAGAAGCGTTCGAGGTCATCGAGGAGCTTCGCATCACCCTTGCCTCCGGAACCCTATGATTCGAGCGCTCGCGGCACCGCCGACACCGCCAGTGCCACCTCAGCCGTCTCTACGGAGGCTCCCGGAGTGCAGGATGATCAATTCGGTGAGGATGATGTTGTGGAGGTTGGCGATGCCGGATGCGGCGTCGGCCAATGTGTGGGCGGCACGGCGGTAGTCACGCAGGATCTTGAAGCACTTCATCCTGGCCAGGGCATGTTCGACCCCCGCTCGGACGGTCCGGTGCTCGACGTTGAGGGCTTCCTTCCAGGCGGGTAGCGAGCTGCCGTCGGCGGGTTTGCGGTACGGCATGATCACCTCGGGGATCCCGCGGTAGCCGCCGTCGGCCATCACGGGCGGCCGCCCGTCCAGCTTCTCGGCAATGCCAGAGGTCCGGTAGACGATCGTGTCGTTGCGGTTGCCCGGCTGCGGGTCGCCGACGGCGATGACCAGACGGGTGGAGGCGTTGATGGCGACCTGCAGGTTCGTCGAGTACCGGTAGTTCTTGCTCCGGGCCGCCAGTCGGTGGTCGCGGGTCGGGACCAGCGTCCCGTCAACGATCGCGATCTGCGCAACCGGCCGTTTACGCACCGGCGCCAGTGCCAGCAGCGGCGCGAGGGTATCGATCACCCGGTGCGCTGCGGAGTGCGACACCCCGAACAGCGGGCCGATCTGGCGCATCGTCAGGTTCGTGCGCCAGTACGCCGCGACCAGCAACACCCGATCCGGCAAGTCGAGAGCCCATTGCCGGCCCGGTCGGCCATCAGCGATGCCGTCACCGCCACGCTCGGCGACCAGCCGGGCCAGCGTGCGGAACTGGGCGGGCTGCAGCCCGGTGAACGGAAAGATCCACTCCGAGCGAGCTGCCGAGATCACCTGCACCCCGGCATCCTGCCCCACCATCCTCAAAAGCCAGATTCCCGGGGCTTCGAGGTGTCGCTTTGCAGAGCTTTCGTCAGTCAGTCAGTCAGCGCCTGCGCCGGCCCGCCTTGCATAGCCGCATACGTCATGCACCCAGTAGTCCAGATACCTGGCCACGGCCTCGCGATCGGCAAGGTCCAGCGATAGCCACTCCCGCGCAGCCCGGACCATCTCAGCTGCAGCCTGCTCATGCTCGTCAGGCTTGAGCTCCACCCAGTCGGTAAGTTCGCCCCAGATGAGGTACACGGAACCGGCCGGATCCACCTCGATCATTGCATGCGCAGACACCCCGTGGATGTCCAGCGCTACCCCGTAAGGATCCTGCGCGGCGATGAGACTCTCGGCCAGCGCGGTGACCTCCCGCATGTATGCCACCTCGGCGTCATCCTGCACTGGGCCCGTCATGCCCCGAGGATCGCATCCGACTGCGAACCCCGCTCGGATTTACGAGACGTCTCTTAGGGTCGATACCACGTCCCAGGGCGCCGTTCTTTGTCGCTGATGACGGCCTGCCGCGACCCCGAGAGGGCCGGTACAGGCCCCATCAGAGATCTCTGATCAGCGTTTCGAGGGGCGTAAGATTCTCTTCCTCGATCATCGCCTCCTTGACCTCATGGTCGACCACCGGCACCGAGTCAAGATCAGGAGCCTTCACCGTAGCGAGGTGATCAACGACTTCGCGACGAAGGTGGTGGGTGTCTTTCTTGGTGGCCGGCCGCTTCGCTGCCCACACTCGGCCGGGGTGCAGCATGTCCCACGAGGAACGGGCCTGACTACTCCGACCCTTACCAGGGTCGTGGTTTCCGAAGCCATCAATCAGGACGTTCCAGACAGGCCGGTAGTGGCCTATTAGCAACGCCTCCGCGAGCGGAACCCAGATATCGTCGGCGACAAGATAACGACATCGGAAGTCTTCAAGCCGCAAGCCCAGTTGGTGGCGCTCAGCACAGTACGCTTCGGCAAGTTGCACCGATTTGCCGTGCTGCCTGAGCCGGTTAAACAGAGCCGGTTGGGTAGTAGTTCCCTGAAGACCCAGCGCTCCCTGCCGCGCACCCGGCGCGCTGGCACGGCCGACGTAGATCGGAATTTCTCCCGCTGCACGCATCGGCGGAGCGATTGGTTGATACAAATCCAGGGCACCGACGTAGTAGATGGCGTAGAGGCCAGCGCCAGCAAAGGAGGTTTCCGGCGGCAGCGGCACCAACGGTCTCGCGAGCAGAGCTCGCTCCACGCTCTTGCCAAGCTCTACACGATCGAGTGGGTTGTAGGGCTGCAACCGCTCCAACATAGATGTGAGGCTAGCGCCTCATGATCGTCCTGCACAGTTCGCACCGCCGGCAGAATCCCTTCTCATGGCGGTGTCCCCACGCCGGGCTACCGCAGGGCCGACCAGTCTCTCAGCCAGCGAGAGAGGGCTGCCCCTCCGCCGCAGATGTCCTCGACCAGCAGTGTTGGTACCAACCGGACAATGGAAATCAGCGCTGGAGCCGCGTGAGCGAGACCGGAGTTGAGACTGGGCTGGACTGCGGAGAGAAGCGCGATGGCACCTGACTTCCCGGCACGAGTCAGACTTGCGGGTTTTATGAGATCGGTGTGCTCCAATGGTCGCGCGAGGCCGGTACCACGGTCGATCAACGCCCGGACCATGGGCGGCGGGGCACGCGGCATGGAGCGATCGTCTCCGTGACCGATTCACCCATGTGGTCGTCTTCTCATGCCGGCGCGTCGTGGCGCACACCCGCTCACGTGGGATCCGTTACGTCGGTGGCGTGGCACGTGGGTCCGCCGCCCGATCTCAGAGCACTCGCTCCGAGACCGCCGGCGGGCGACCGCCACGACCACTTGGTGAGAAGCATGATCGACGAGGAGCTGTCCGCGCCCGTCCTCGAAGTCGGGGCGCCGGTGACGGACCAGACCGCGCAGGCCATTGAGGACGCGGGCTTGGACGACACCGAGCCGGCCGGTGTGGCCTGGAGCCGATGGAACGCCGAGCCGATGCCCGCACTGCCCAAGATGGCCGCCGTGCGGCGAGCCTACGACGCGGCAGTGAATGACAACGGTCTTCCCGAGAAGTTCGCCTGGGTGCTGGCTGACGCCGTGACGGATCCCGCCAGCCTTCGCGCCGCCCTTCATTCGAAGCGAACTATGCCCGTAGTCGGGGGGCGGTTCGAGTTCATCGAGGTGGACCTGTGGACGCCTGCGGTGACGCCGATGGTCACTAACCACCGAGCCTTCGCCGAGCGGGTTTATCCGGCCTCCGGTTCCATCGGAGCGATCGGGCCGCTGCGTGGTCCCTCGTCGGACAAAGGGGTGACCTCGACGCTACGCACTCGGGCTCGCAATGTGTCGCACGCGGTGGACGAGGCCGAGCGGGCCAGAACCTTCATCCTGGGTGACAATCCGCTGGCCGAGTCGATCGCCGAGCGCGGCATCATGATGCCGGTCGACGTTGTCTACAACGAGATCCACCACGAGGACGGCGCACCCCCGGCCTGCCTCCTCGCGACCGCCGAGGGCTCCAGCCGCGTCACCAATGCTCATAAGGTGCTCGGTATCACGGACGCCCGTACGGTGATGTATGACCTGCCGGCTGACCAAGCCAACTTCCGGCGCATGGTCAACGCTGTCCTAGCCGAGAATCCGAATGAGCTGGGCCTTACCGTGCGGGCGGCGGAAAAGCGGCGTGGTCGTCGCAACGCCCTGATCGTCCGAGCCCGTGTGATCTTGCGCTTCGTGCCGACCGAGGCATCCGACTACGACTACGCGCAAGCCGTCGGCGGCTACCTGGGCATGTTGCACGTCAATGGACCCCGCCCATGGCCCACCACCGGAAAGAACGAAGCCATGGCCGAGTCAGTAGTCCGGGCGCTGCGCCACCAGACCGCCATCAGCCAAACAGAGCACGACTACATCGCCGGCCTGATGGATCCCGAGAGCGCCATTCGGCATGGTTTCCCCGGCGACCCCGACGCCCAGGCCGCCTACGTCATCGCCACCATGCTAAACCCGACGTTCCGGCCGATCGTCTCCCGAGCGATCCGGGACGTCACGGCCGCCGCGCAGGCTTCGGCCGCCGCGAAAGCGGAAGCGGCCGCGGAACTCGCGCTGCGTCCGATCCGTAGCCTGGCTAGCAGCTTGCCGGCCCAGGACCCGGCCCGACGTCGCATCGAGGAGATGCAGCCGGCCTACCGCCGTGCCTGCCGGATGAAGCTCTACGCCACGGGGACGTGGCGGGTGACCGGCCGGTCGCCTCAAGAACTGCTCGACGACGCCCTGGCGGAACTCACCGTCTCGGCTGGCATTCCGACCGGCACGGGGAACTACTCCACCCGCACCGAACTGGCGGCGCTGGCTCAGTTCCATCTCACCCGGTCAGGGGCCCTCCGCCGCGAGGCGTTCGGAAGCGGCGGCACCACCCAGGACAAGCGAGGACCGCAAGACATTCTTCGGGCGATGCTCGAAGACCAGCAGGGTCTTCACCTACTCCATCAAGCGATCGTCGACGGCCGAGCCGGTCGCGCACCTGGGGTGGTGGACGGTAAGGGGCGACCAGTCCACGGGCGCGTGGACGACCATGGCGTTCTCCTCCCCGATCAGAACGGGGCGGAGGCCGAGATTACCGACCGGTGGCTCCGGGACGAGGCGTTCCCACGTCCCGGCTTGAGCCGACCCATGCCGGCGCCCCCGGTGTCGGAGAGCCCCGAAATGAAGCTCGCCCGACTCAAGACCTCCGTTCTTCGTGCTCTCGAGGCGCTCGAGTACCAGGTCGAGAGCCTCGAGCAGCACACTGACGAAGACGACACGCCGTTCATCGAACTCCAGGGCTGGCCCACCGAGGATCTACTCCAACGCCTCGACGACATCCGCAGCAGGATGTCCTTCTGGAACGGACTCGCCAGCCGGCTGGCGAGGCGCGATCGCCCCGCCAGCCGCGGTCAGTAAGAGTCGTGGTTGGCGGGCCGCCCGGCCGGCTGCCCGCCCACAAGCTCAGATATACGGCTTCCCCGATTGGCGCGGTTCGCGTCCCCGGGCAACAGAACATCCGCGTGGAGCCTGCCGGGGCCACTCTGATGGTGTAGCGGGTGCCACAAGGCACAGCCACACAGCGGTGGAGGCGATGCCTAAGCCGACTGATCCGCCGACCTGAGACCAGGCAGTCCTCTCTGGAACTTATGGACGTGAGCGGTGGCCACCACGTCCTGAAGATCAAGAGGGAGACATGCCTTCATCGAAGCACACTGCTGAAGATCTTCTCTACCCGCTTCTCACCGCTGTCGGCGAGCCTCCACACACTGGCTTCTGCGGCCTGCTCGCACCGGGCTTTCCGGACATGCGCACCCAGCAGGCGGTATTCGACGGTGACTCTGAGGACTTGCCTCTGCTCGCCGCCGCGAGAGCCGTCTGCGCCTCGTGCCCGAGCCTGGAGGACTGTACGGTCTATGCCACTGAGAGCATGGACAACACCACCTTCCTAGCCGGACTCTCTGCGACAGAACGCGAAGCTATTCGCCGACGCTCAGAACGTACGCTTCACCGCAGGGCTGTGGTTAGGCGGATGCGAGCCGAGGATGTCACCGCCGCAGAGGTCAGCTTCTACACGGGGTACCCGCTGCGAAGCATCGAGCTGGACATGGCTGGCCTCGCTCGTGGCTGAGCCACCCCCAACGACCTGCAGACCGGCGGCCATTTCTGGCGAACACTTCACTCGCGACCTCCGCCGGCTTCACCGTGTACCTCTGCGTCCGGGAGACCCGCATCGCCGACCGTGATCTAGGCGCGCCGCCCTACCTCTACGCCGGCACCATGACGTACGACTCGCACACCGGCGACCGGCCCATGCGCATCCTCTGGCAGCTGCACCACGCGCTGCCCGCCGACATGTACTCCGCGGCTCGGGCCATCGCCGCCTGATATCGGCCGTCCGTCCGCTCGCCCGGCTACCCCTTCGCCACGGCCTCCGGCTCCGGCGGGACGTGCGGCCCGCCGGCCGGTCGCTCGTCGCCGTGGCCCGGCCACCACGCCTTGTGCCCGATCAGCGCGGTCAGCGCTGGCACGAAGAACATCGACATGACGAACGCCGACAGCACGATGCCGATCGCCACCGCGAAGCCCATCTGCTGCAGGAACGAGATCGGAGCAAGCAGCAGCACCGCGAACGTCCCGGCCAGGATCAAGCCTGCTGCCGCGACCGTCGGGCCGGCGTGTTCGACCCCGATGGCGGCGGCCTGGCGCGGCTCGTTGCCCTCCCGCGCCTCCTCGCGCAGTCGGGCGATCATCAGGATGTTGTAGTCAGTCCCGATTGCCACCACGAAGAGGTAGAGGATGATCGGCAGTTGGAAGGTGACACCGGGCTCGCCCTGCAACCCTTGGAAGAGGTAGACAGTGGCGCCCAGCGTGGCGGCGAAGTTGAGCAGCACCGCTATCACGAGGTAGATCGGCGCGACCAGACTGCGCAGCAGCAGCGCGAGGATGAGCGCGATCAGGCCGGCCGCGACCGGCAGGATCACCGACAGGTCGCGGTTGTTGGCCGAGTTGATGTCCGCGAAGATCGCGGTGGTCCCGCCGACCAGCGCCCGGGTGCCCGGCGGGGCCGCCGCGTGCACGGCAGCGCGCAAGTCTTCGCGAACGAGGGTGATCGCCTCGTTGGAGACCGGGTTCTCGTTGAGCAGCAGGTTGACCCGGGCCACACTCGGGTCGGTGCTGCGCTCCGGGGGCTGCGCCTGGCCCACACCCGGGGCTTTCGCCACGGCCGCCGCGAAGTCGTTGACCTGCTGCTCGTTCAGCGGCGACCCGTTGCTGGTGGTCAGGTAGACCTCGGTAGGGGCGAGCGCACCGGCGGCGAACCCGCGCTGTAGGTCCTGTGCGGCCTTCGCCGACTCGGTGTCCTGCGGGAAGCCGGCGCTGAAGTCGTAGTCGGCCTTGTAGCCGAGCACGCCTGCGGCGAGCGCGACCAGGAGGACGCCGGAGGCCGCCGCGACAAGCGCCGGCCGGCGCCCGACGGTGTTGCCGAGCCGGTGCCAGATGGTGGCCTTGGGCGCACGCTGCCACGCCTTCGAGGGCCAGAAGACGTACCGGCCGAGCAGGGAGACGACCGCCGGGATGAGGGTGAGCGAGGTGACCAGCATGACGCCGACCGCGATCGCGAGCGCCGGACCGAGGGAGCCGAAGAAGCCCAGCGAGGCGAGGAGCAGCACGAGGAACGCGACGATGACCGCTCCGGCGGCCGAGGTGATGACCTCGCCGACCCGCTGGACGGTGATGATCATCGCGGTGCGCTTGTCGTCGCCTGCGCGCAGCCGCTCCCGGTAGCGGAAGAGCAGGAACAGGATGTAGTCGGTGCCGATGCCGAACAGCACGATCAACAGGATCGTCTGCAGATCCTGGCTGACACTGAGGTCGAATGCCTTGCCCGCGGCGGCGACGAGACCCGTCGTGATGCTCAAGACGACGCCGACGACCACCACGGGCAGCAGCGCCGCGATGGGGCTGCGGAAGATGACGAGGATCAGTCCGATGATCAGGATGATCGTCGCGACGCCGACCACGGCGAAGGCGTTGTTGAAGGTGTCCTCGTTGTCGACGAAGCTCGCCACGTCACCGGCCACGCCTGCGGTCAGCCCACTGTTCGCCAGCTCCGGGCCGATGTCCGCGCGCAGGTCGCGCACGGCGTCGAGCAGTGCCGGGTCGTCGGGGGTGGGGGCGTCGAGCCCGACGTTGATGATCTGCACCGACTTGTCCGGCGCGACCGCGGGCGGGCCGGTCAGGTAGCCGGACGTGCGCGGGATGTTCTTGGCCTTGAGCGACTGGGCGAGCTGACCCACCTTCGCCTCGTCCGCCGACGTGAGTTTCTGCCCGTCGGCGCGCTTGACCACGATGGTCGCCGTCGCGGTGGCCTGCTGCGGGAACGCCTTCTGCCCCAGCTCGGTGGCCTGCACCGACTCGTACGAGCGAGGCAGGAAGCTCTCCTGGTCGGCGGAGGTGATGTCGCTCAAGGACGGTGTGGTGAGGATGATGGCGGCTGCCGCGACCACCCACCCGGCGATCACCCACCACGCTCTGCCCACGACGAATCTGCCCAGCCGCTCGAACATGGTTTCCCCCCGTGTGTCCGGCACAACCGACGTCTGGTGGCCGAGGCGGCCACGGATGCCCCGATGACCACCCTGTGCCACCGATGTGCAGCGTACCGTCACGGCCTCATCCTTTTCGGACGCACGGGAGTGTCAGGCGCGTGCTTCTCAGCCTCGCCGCCGATGACCGGGCGACGGTCCGGGTACCACACCCGGTGACTGATCACGCACTAGGTTGGGGGCATGGAGCAGCGGATCAGTCTCGTCACCCTGGGAGTCGCGGACGTAGCCCGCGCGAAGGCGTTCTACGAGCAGCTCGGCTGGCGTGGCCAGGAGGTCGAGGAGACGGTCTTCATCCAGGCCGGCGGCCTGGCGGTCGTCCTTCGGGGCCGCGACAAGCTCGCCGACGCCGCCGGCATCGCTGATCCAGGCACGGACGGCTTCGGCGGGATGGCCCTCGCCCAGAACGTCCGATCCCGCGAACAGGTCGACGAGGTCATCGCCACGGCGACCCGCGTCCTGTGGCAGCCCCGCCACGCCCTCCCCGCCGACGCGTACGCCACCGCCCGAACGATCGCCGCCTAAGGATTCACTCGGTGTCCAACAGAAAGGCGCTGACCACAGCGGCGAACTCCGCTTGGGCATCGTGATGCACGACGTGACCTGCTGGCAGCTCGACAAGCGTCGCTCGATCGTCGCGACGGGTGGTCATCTCGCGCGCGTGAGCGGCCGTCAGCTCGTCACTGCGCGTTCCGTGGATCAGGAGGGTCGGGCAGGTCACCGACACCCAGTCGTTCCAGTGGTCGCCGTTGAGCGCTTTCTGGGACGCCACCGTGTCATCGATGTCGAACGAGAAGCCCCAGCCGCCCTTCGACTGACGAAAAGAGCACTCCAGATAGGGAGCCGCCGCACCCACTGCCGAGGCCAACGCTTCGCGTGATGGCGCATCGCGAGGGAGTCGGGTGGTGAACGACCAGTCGCAGTCCACGACCGCGCCGATGTCCTCGACGATCAGTGCAGTGACCCGATCCGGGTGCCGGCCGGCGTACTGGTAGGCGTTCACTCCGCCGAGCGAGTGGCCCAGCACCGCCACCGGGCCGACTCCCAGATGCCTGTGGAAGGCGTCGACGTCGGCGACGTAATCGTCCCGCTCATAGCTCTCGGCTCGGTCGGATTCACCATGCCCACGCTGATCGAGCGCGATCACCCGCCACCGCGGCGCCAACGCCTCCGCCAGCGGCGCGAAGGCCGACGCTTCGTTGTAGTGCCCGTGCAGAGCCAGGAGCGGAGTGCCCGGACCGCCGAAGTCCAGGTACGAGAGCTTCAGACCGCCGACCGTGAAGAACCCACGCATGAACTGGAATGCTAGATCAACGACCGTTTCGTAGGCGGTCAGTCAGGGGGCGTCCGCGTTGGAACTGAACCTGACGTCCAGCCTTCGGTCCAAGGCACGGGCCAGGCGCTCCAGCACCGGCAGGGTCGGCACTGTGCCGCCAGCCTCAAAACGAGCCACCGCTGATTGAGTCATGCCGGCCGCTTGGGCCAGCTGGCTCTGACTCCAGCCATGCCCTTCGCGCAGGTGGCGCACCTCCTGCCCGAGCTCGAAGGCGATCCGGGTGGCTTCGTAGGTCTCGGATGCTCCCGGCTCCGCCATCCGGCGCTCACGTAGGTCGTTCCAGTCCAGGCGATCACTCATCGCTTTGCCCCCTCGTTCACGATGTGCCGCTCCACCACGCACCGCTCGAATGCGCGGCGAGCCCGCTCGACCTCCCGGTCCTCCCGCATCCGCGTCTTGCGGAACACCGTGAGCAGGATGATTCTCCGGTCGGAGGCTATCCAGTAGGTCACACGGACCGCGTCGCGCTCCAGATAAAACCGCAGCTCACGCAATTTGCCGTCGAGCTGTCTGCTGTGCGGCTCTCCGAGCAACACACCTCGGCTAGCCAGAAGGTCGATGTAGAACGCCGCTCGGGCGAAGTCGCCAGTTGGTAGTTCCTCCAGCCAATCTCGGACCTCTGGTTCCAGCTCCACGCTACCCCAAGCCATAGCATCGATGCTATGGGTTGGGTTGTTCCCGGCGAACTTCATCCGACGCGTGTTGCACATGACGCTGGCCCTGCCGATGCCGCGACCCGGCCGGCAACCACGTCGAGGCCGCCTGCCAGCCCTCCGACGTGATCGCGCGTAGGTTGAGGACCATGGAGCAGCGGATCAGTCTCGTCACCCTGGGAGTCGCGGACGTAGCCCGCGCGAAGGCGTTCTACGAGCAGCTCGGCTGGCGGGGCCAGGAGGTCGAGGAGACGGTCTTCATCCAGGCCGGCGGCCTGGCAGTCGTCCTCTGGGGCCGCGACAAACTCGCCGACGACGCCGGCATCGCTGACCCGGGCACTGACGGCTTCGGCGGGATGACCCTCGCCCAGAACGTCCGATCCCGTGAAGAGGTGGACGAGGTGATCGGAACGGCGACCAAGGCTGGTGCCACGGTGACCAAGCCGGCCCGGGAGACTTTCTACGGCGGCTACGCGGGCTACTTCACCGATCCGGACGGGCACGTCTGGGAGATCGCGTGGAATCCCGGCTTCGCCCTCGCGGACGACGGCACCCTCACCGTCCCCGACTTCAGCGCCATGGGCTGAGCCGCGCACCCACGAACACGGATCAGGGCGTCGGAGGCGGGCAGAGCAGCGGGTCCAGCAACGGCAGTTGCAGAGGATCCAGGCAGACCGCCAGCAGCGAATTCGGCGACGGCGTAGCAGTGGGCATCGGAGTCGGGGAGGCCGACGCGACGGGCGGCGTTGGGACGGCTGGGGTGGCCGGTTCCGTGGTGGGGACCGGCCCAGGGGTCGGCACCGAGGTGGGCGACGGAGCAGGGACGGCCGACGGCGGGACGGCCGGCGCTACAGCCACCACAACGGCAGGTGACACCACTCTGGAGGCCGCTGCCGCAGTCGACGGCCGGACAGCCGGGGCGCGCGGCGGGCTCCAGACGGCACTGTCGGCCGAGCCGACCCGCGACCGGGGTGCCACCGGCCCGACGGCACCGATGGGCACGAGGGTCGCTCCAGCCCTCGGCACGTCCAGGGCGATGGTCCCCGCCGAGGGCACCGGCCCGCGAGGACCCCAGGCCGCGCCAGGTGCCAGAGCGCCGGGGCCGACCGTCGCGAACACCACAGCGGCGATGGCGGCAGCACCGAGCGCCCGCCGGTCGGGCCGCACCGCCGTCAGGGGCGCGTCGTCGGGTTCCGCCGGCACGAAAGGCGCGGGCCGGGCCTTCCGGTGTGCGGCCAGCAGCGCGTCGACCTGCGCCAGGACGGCAGCGCGATCCGTAGCGACAGCGAGCGTGAGGTAGAAGCGGAAGTTCACCACGGCGTTGGCGGGGACGAGCAGCCCGGAGAGTCGACTGTGGTCGGGCAGCAGGGTGAACGGGGTGTCGGGGTGGTGGGCGGGGCCGACCAGGTCCCCGTACCGCCACTCGCGCTGGTGCTCACGCCCGCCGAAGGCGACCCGGTGGCTGGTCACGACGGCCATACCGGTGTCGACGGCCCGCAGGCCCGCCGGCAGCGCCTCGGAAGAGGCCTCGGCGAAGGAACAAGAGCGGCCCGGGGTGGGGAGGCCGGGGACGTGCCGCGCCTCGGCCTCGACGAGCGTGGCGACGGGGAGGACGCGGAAGACGAGTTCGTCGTCGGCGAGGTCCACCGGAAGGCCGGTGCGGGGCTGCGTACACCCGAGGAAGCTGGCGGCTTCGACGCGGAGCCGGGCCAGGTGGTCGTCGCGGCGTCGCCAGGCGTCGGTGGCGTCGCGGTATGCGCGCTGCCGGCGCTCGTTCTCGCGCTCGGCCCAGGCGATCCGCCAGGGGGCGCAGGCCACAGAGGTCACGGTCACACGCGGTACAACCGCTCACGTACGTGACAGGCAACGCGAGCCGGATCGATGCATCCCGTTGCGCCCGAAAGGAGACAATTGCAGGATCCGCGCCGCCACCCCGGTGCAGAGGTGGCGGCGCAGCAAGAGTCAGCCCTGCTCGGGCGCCTCGTAGACCCGGCGGATGTCCACCTCCACCTCACCGATCGTCCCGGCGAAGACGTCGACGAACCGTCGCCCCCACTCCAGGGCCTCCTCGTGGGAGCGCACGTCCACCAGGGCGAACCCGGCGATCAGCTCCTTGGTCTCCGTGAACGGCCCGTCGGTGACGGTGGTCTTACCGCCGCTCACGGTGATCCGGGTGGCGTCGGTAGCGGTCGGGCAGAGCCCTTCGGCGGTGATCAGGATCCCGGACTGCGCGACCTCTTTCATGAAGGCCTCCATCCGGGCGACGAACTCCGGGCTCGGGTTGAACGCCTCCGGCAGGGTCTCGTCGAGCTTGTGCATCATCATGTAGCGCATCGGTCGGTCCTTCCGTTGTCGACTGACAGTGGTCAATTGGCGAGCTGCCGGCCGCAAAGCGCGGTCAGCCAGCCGAAGACGACGACGCAGGCGAGCGCCATCCGCACGCTGAGGGTGTCCTGGTCGGGCCAGGCCAGGATCGTCACGACGGCCAGCGCGCTGCCGACGGAGAACGCCGCCCAAACGCGCTGCCCGGCCCGCCACCCGGCGCGGGCGAAGACCAGGCAGACGATGGGCAGCGAGCCGAACGCCAGCCCCGCGCCAACGCCGTGACCGATGGCGTGCCAGCTCAACGTGTCGGGAGTGCCCTCCGGCGCACCGGCCGGCCAGCCCATGCTGGGGTCGGAGACCAGCACGCCGCCGATGATCAGGCCGAGGCCGTGCACGGCGATCAGCGCCGGCCCCCACGTCCCGCCCGGCGCGTCGCGCAACGCCCGGCGCAACCCGACCGCGCCGGCCAGGGCGAGCAGCCCGGTGAGCACGAAGTTGGCGATCTGGATCCAGCCCAGATCACCCAGGGCCAGCAGACTGAGCGGCTGCCGGGTCAGGTCGAACCCGTCCCGGGTGAGCACCTGGGCCGCCGCCACCACCACGAACAGCGGCCCGGCGAGGACTCCGCCGGCCAGCAACGCCCTGGTCGTCGTACGCCGGGAGTCGACGCCCGCCACTGGGGACCCTGCGCTCACCGCGTTAGTCGTCATGTCGATCTCCTTGCCTCCGCCGGCCGTTCACCGATCCCCGCGCGCCGGCGCGAGCCGGCTTGTCACTGACGCGTCGAGCGGCTGGGGCGGGATACGACATGGCGGCCGGAGATTTTTTCAGCGGGTCGGCGCGACGCCTCGGGCGCAGTCCGAGGCGCGAGCGCGGAGCAGCGTGCGTTCGCGTTCGTTGCCGGTCAGGTCGGCGGCCCGTTCGAACTCGGCGCGCGCCTCGTCGTGGCGTCCCAGCTTGGCCAGCAGGTCACCGAGGACGCTGGGCAGCAGGTGGTAGCGGGCCAGCGCGGGTTCCTCGGCCAGCGCCTGGGCCAGTTCCAGACCGGCGGCCGGGCCGTCGGCGAAGGCGACCGCGACGGCCCGGTTCAACTCCACGACCGGCGACGGTACGACCCGGGCCAACTCCGCGTAGCCGGCGGCGATGCGCGCCCAGTCGGTCTCCTCCGGGGTACTCGCGCGAGCGTGGCAGGCAGCGATCTCCGCTTGGAGGGTGTACGGGCCGGGTGGGCCGTTCGCCGCCCGGGCCCGGTCCAGGGCGGCGAGGCCACGGCGGATCAGCAGCCGGTCCCAGCGCCCCCGGTCCTGTTCCAGCAGCAGGATCGGCTCGCCATCGGCGTCGACGCGGGCGGCGGTACGCGACGCCTGGATCTCCAGCAGCGCGGCCAGCCCGTGCACCTCAGGCTCCTCGGGCATCAACTCCTGCGTGAGGCGGGCCAGCCGAAGCGCGTCCGCGCAGAGCGCCGGGCGCATCCAGTCGTCGCCGGCGGTCGCGGAGTAACCCTCGTTGAAGATCAGGTAGATGACCTCCAGCACGGAGCCGAGCCGTTCGCCGCGCTCGGCCACGCCGGGCACCTCGAACGGCACCTTCGCCTCGGCGAGGGCCTTCTTGGCCCGGGTGATCCGCTGCGCGACGGTGGTCTCCGGCACCAGGAACGCCCGGGCGATCTCTTCGGTCTTCAGCCCGCCGAGCAGGCGAAGGGTCAGCGCCGCGCGCGCCTGCGGTGAGAGCACCGGGTGGCAGGCGGTGAAGACCAACCGCAGCAGGTCGTCGTCGATCCTCTCCTCGACGACCGCGTCGAAGTCCGGGGTGAAACCGTCGTCAAGGTCCTGCCCGAGCGTCTCGACCGTACGCTCCAGCAGCTTGCGCCGGCGCAGCGCGTCGATCGCCCGCCGCTTGCCGACCGTGGTCAACCACGCGCCGGGATTGGCCGGTACGCCGTCGCGCGGCCATTGCTCCAGCGCGGCGACCAGAGCGTCCTGGGCCAACTCCTCGGCCCAGCCGACATCGCGTACCAGCCCGGCCAGGGCGGCGACGACCCGCCCGGACTCGATGCGCCACACCGCCTCCACCGTGCGGTGTACCTGCTCGACCCCCATGACCGCACATCAGAGCAGGCCCGGCGCGGGCTCCACAAGGACCGCACCGGCCGGACCGGGTCAGCCGGCGCGCCGCCGGTACGGCTGCGGCCCGTGGGTCGGAAACCGCGACTGGATACGCGGTGGGTACGCCTCGCAGTGCTCGGCCCAGTGCTCGGCGGCGGTGGCGAGGGCGTCCGCGGAGACGGTGAGGACCAGCGGGTAGATGGCGCTGGAGGGGCGGCGCATCCACGGGGGCAGTGACTCGGCGGAGAACTCCACTATCAGTTCCAGCCGGCGGCGACGGAGCACGCGGGTGCGGAGGGCCAGGTTGGGTTCGGTGAAGCGGACCAGCGCCGGTGGCGCGCTCAGCCCGAGGGCGGCGGTGGCCTGGCCGTGTAGCCAACCGCCGAGCGCGCGGGCCTCCTCGACCATCAGGCTCGGGTAGTGGTGCGACCAGGTCTGACCGTCGGCGGTGCGGGCGTCCACCTCGATGAGCAGCCAGTCGTGCCAGCCGGGTGCGACCCCGTCGGGGTCGTCGGGTGGGTCGATGCCGGGCTGGTAGCCGACGGGGCGTATCCGCACCCGGGCACCATCGTCAGACCGGATCTCCACTCGATCATTCTGGCCGACCGAAGAGGATTCCGGATGACAAATAGGTCATTTAGTGACGGTCCGCCGCACGCCCTGGTGGTCCGCGCAGGCCTTGGGCCGACCGCCGGCCAGGCTGACCGAGCCGTCGCGGCACTGCACCAGGTAACCCCGACCGGCCCAGAACTCCGGTACGCAGTCGAACCAGTCGCACACCTCGGCTGCCGGTTTGCGGATCCGCGTACCGCCGCAGAAGTCGTACCCCAGCGGGTTTTCCGGTGCCCCGCAGCGCGGCCCCCGGGGGGTCGTGCTGGGCGACGGGCGGGGTGACTTCGTCGGCTTCGGCGACGGGGGCTTGAGCGCAAGCTCCGGAGTGGCCGGGCGGCCCGCTGCGGGCGTCACGCTGGCGGTGGGCGCCGGGGTGGCCGCGACGGCCACCTCCGCCGGGTCGGACGGGTCCGACTCGATCAGCGCCGCCGGCACCAGCAACGCGATGGCCGCCGCCACCGCGAGGGTCCGCCGGCCGCCGGGTACGAACGACGACAGCCGGGCCTGCCCGGGCGTGGCCGCCGCCGGGCGGAACGGCTTGAGCTGGGCGTGCTCGGCGATCAGCTCGTCGAGCTGGGCGAGCACCGCCGCGCGTTGTTCGATCGCGTCGGCGAAGGCCAGGGTCAGCTTGAACCGGAAGTCCGCCGCGGCGTCGACGGGCAACAGCAACCCGGAGGTGTGCCGCCGGTCGAGTACCTGGATCACTGTGACCGGGGCCGCCGGGTCGTGGGCCAGGCCGGTCATTCGGCCGTACGCCCAGTCGCGCCGGCCGCGTCCGCCGAGCAGCACCAGTCGACGGCTGGTGATCACGGCCATGCCGGCGTCGGTGACGCGTACGCCGTCGGGGCGGCGCGGGCGCAACGGCCCGGCCGGTCGGGCGATCGTGAGGTCCGGCGCGGGAAGGACCGTGGTGTGGCGTACCTCGATCAGTTGCGCGGCCGGCAGCACCCAGAGCACCACCTCGTCGGCGGCCAACTCCAGGGGCAGGCCGGCACCGGCCGCTGCCGAGCCCTGGAAGTCGGCGGCCAGGGCGCGTAGTCGCCGTAGCTCGTCGGCACGTCGCCGCCACGCCGCCTCGGCACCGCGGTACGTGCTGACCCGCCGCACGTTCTGCCGGTGCGCCCACCGGTACCGCCATGTGGAACCCGTCGAATCAGTTTTTGCCACGCCGACTCCTTCGCCGCGCAGACCACCAATCTGGGTTGTCACGAGGTCTAACCGGAGCGGCGTGGCGCTCGGACACGCCGAAACGGGCAAAATACCCGATCGGCGGAGCATCCCGCACGATAGGGCGATACTGGTGCCGGCGTTCACGTTTTCCGAGGGGGTGACGGTCGTGCCGCCAGTCACCGTGCCCGGGGTCGTGATCGGGGTCGACATCGGCACCACCAGCACCAAGGCCGTCGCGTACGACACCGACGGGAAGCAGTTGGGCAGCCACTCGCTCGGCTACCCGCTGGACAACCCGCAACCCGGCTACGCCGAGCAGGACCCGCGACTCATCCTCGACGCGGTGCTCAGGTCGATCAGCATCGTCGTGGCGGAGCTGGTCCAGCCGGTGGCCGGGCTGTCGTTCAGCTCGGCCATGCACAGCCTGATCGGGCTGGATTCGGACGGCAACCCGCTCACCCCGTCGGTGACCTGGGCCGACTCACGGTCGACGCGGCAGGCCGAGCGGTTGCGGGCGGTGCCGTCCGGGCTGGCCCTGCACCGGCGCACCGGTACGCCCATGCACCCAATGTCACCGCTGCCCAAGCTGCTCTGGTTCGCCGAGCAGGAGCCGAAGCTGTTCGAGAAGGTCACGCACTGGGTGGGCATCAAGGACTGGGTGCTGCTGCAACTCTGCGGCACGCTGGTCACCGACCACTCGATCGCGTCGGCCACCGGCCTTCTGGACATCCACAGGTTGGAGTGGGACAGCGAGGCGCTGAGCATCGCCGGCATCACCGCTGACAAACTCCCCCGACTGGTCGCCACCACCGCCGTGCTGCCCAACCTCACGCCGCAGGCCGCTTCCACCACCGGCCTGCCGCAGCGCACCCCGGTGGTGGTCGGTGCCGGTGACGGGCCGCTGGCGAACCTGGGTCTGGGCGCGGTGCACCCCGGCATGGTGGCCTGTTCGATCGGCACCAGCGGCGCGATGCGGGTGATGGTCGAGCGGCCCGGCGTGGACCCGCTCGGTGGGGTGTTCTGCTACGCGCTGACCGAGCAACGCTGGGCGGTCGGGGGTGCCATCAACAACGGCGGCATCGTGCTCAAGTGGGCCGGTGCGGCGCTCGCCCCGGATCTGGGCGAGCACTCCGAGGAGGACCTGGTGGCCCTCGCCGCCCGCGCGCCGGCCGGTTCGGGCGGGCTCCTCATGCTGCCGTACCTGCACAGCGAACGGGCACCACACTGGAGCGCCCTGCCGCGCGGGGCGTACGTGGGGCTGACCCACGGGCACCGCCGTGAGCATCTGATCCGAGCTGCCCTGGAGGGGGTCTGCCAGCAGCTGGCGTTGGTGCTCAGCTCGGTACGGGCCGCCGGCAACGAGGTCCGGGAGATCCGGGCCGGTGGTGGGTTCGCCCGCAGCGGCCTGTGGCGGCAGATGCTCGCCGACGTGCTCGGCATGCCGGTGAGCTTCCCGGCGGCGCACGAGGGGTCGAGCTTCGGGGCGGCGCTGCTCGGCATGGAGGCGCTCGGGCTGATCCCCAGCATCGACGTCGCCGCCGACCTGGTGCAGATCGAGGAGACCATCCGCCCCGACCCGGCCGCCTCCGCCACCTACGCGGGGCTGCTGCCGCTCTTCGCCGAGCTGTACGACGCCCTGGTGCCCGCCTTCACCTCGCTCCGCCGGATGGCGCCCGGCCTGCCCGCCGAGACCGAGCCGTCGGACGGAAAGCCGAGGTGACAGTTCGGCGGTGGCGACCCGGTCAGGGTGCCTCGACGCCGGAGATCAGGTAGCGCTGCACGTCGGCGTCGAGGATCTCCGCTTCCTGCTGGTCACTCGGCCCGGAGCCACGGAACGCGGCCAGCTGCTCCGCGGACTCCCAGCGTTCGTAGACGTGGATCCGGCCCGGGTCGAGCGGGTCGGCGGCGAGCAGGAAGTCGAGGCAGCCGGCGGTGGCGCGCGCCTGCGCGATGACCTGGGCGCAGTCGGCGAGATAGGCGTCGCGCGCGTCAGGTTCGACGCGCAGACTGCCTGCGATGATCAACATGGCCGCCCCCCTTGAGGTTGGGTCTCCTGATGCGGCTGATTCCGCAGGGTTATATCTATACCTCTGAGGTGTGTCGCTCCTGGGCGCATCGCCGCCCGGTCGGGTGACACCAGTCCCGGGGACCTCAAGCGCATCCAACGTTTCATATCGTGCAAACGTGAGAATAAGCGACAAGAGGTGCTCATCTTCCCTGCTGCTGGGCTTTGTCCGCGTACCCCTGAAAGGGCTGGCGGCGGCGGTCGCGCTCGCCGTGGTCGCGACGACCGGGCCGGCCACCGCGGACGGCCCGGACCACGGGCCCGTCGCGGAGCCGGCGCAGCAGACCGAGCCGGGGTACGGGGACAGCGAGGGCCACGAGCCCGGCCTGGACCCGACTCCGGAGCGGGCACCGACCAGCGAGGTGTCCTGGTTGTCGTTTCCCGGCGGGGTGTTCGCTGTGGACTCGCTCGGGCACACGGTGCGCTACCGCGCCTGCGACAGCGACACCGGCCGGGTCGCCGACCCGAACATGCGGGTCGCCGCCGGGGTGGCCAGCGGTGCGGTGGTGGTCGGAGGCGTCGCCTACCGGTACCGGGTGCCGCTGGTCGGGCGCAGCGAGGGCACCCTTGAGGTGATCGGCCGGCACCGCCCGCCGGTGGAGTTGACCGGTGTGGTGGTCACCAGCCCGCAGCCGCCCACCGACCCGGTCGCGGGAGCCCGGCTGTTCCCGCTCAGCGGGCAGCTCGCCCGGGTGGTCGCGGACGCGAGCCTCAACCCTTCCGGAGTCACCGTCCGGGACCTGTCCGGTCGGTACGGCGACCAGCAGATCGCCGTCAACGGCTCGCTCCGGCCCAAGGCCGCCAGCGTGATCAAGCTGTGGATTCTTGTCGAGCTGCTCCGCCGGGTCGACTGTGGACAGGTCTCCCTCGACGACGGGGTGCTGGTCACCCCGGAGGACGTCGTGGGCGGCACCGGCCAGTTGCAGTTCGAGACGTTCCCGCAGGTGGTGACCCTGCACCGGCTCGCCCAGTATCTGATCAAGTACAGCGACAACGTCGCCGCGAACGTGCTGATCACCTACCTGGGCGGATTCGCCCCGGTCAACGCGCTGATCGACTCGATGAACCAGCGGTCCACCATCCTGGCCCGCCGGATGCTCGACAGCGCGGCCGCCCAGCGCGGCGAGGAGAACTACACCAGCCCGGACGACGTGGTGTCCCTGCTCGGCGCGGTCTGGGACGGCGAGATCCTCACCCCCGCCTCCCGCGACCTGATGATCGGATTCATGCGGGAACAGACCCTGAACACCAAGATCCCGGCCGCGTTGCCACCCGGGGTGCCGGTGGCCCACAAGACCGGTGACCTGCCGGACGCCTCCCACGACGTCGGCTACTACCTGATCCCCGGCACCGAGACCGCCGTCGCGTTCCTCACCGCCGGGCCGATGGCCACCGGCGACGAGACCGTCCGCCGGATGGCCCGAACCGTCTACGACTTCCTGGTCACCCCCGTCGACGGGGCGGTCGAGGAGTGAGCCGGCGTCAGGCGCCGGGGATGTTCGCCGGCGGATCCTCGCCGACCAGGTCGGCCGCCGGCGGGTCCGCCGACACCGCCAGCCCGAAGTCCGAGTACGTCAGGTCGAGCTGGGCGGTCTGCGACTCCTTGCTGGCCAGCTCGATGCGGTAGCGGACCAGGCGCCCCTGCTCGTCGACCGCAGCGGTGAATGGCACCGCCCCGGCCCGGTCACCGAGCACGTTGCCGACCCCGCTGCCCAGCACCGCGCTGCTCTCGCGCAGGTCCAGAGTCCCGGCGTACTCCCGCGTGGCGGTCTGCTGCACGGCGGTCGCCGTGCTGAGCGTGCCGGCCAGCTTGGTGTTGTCCAGGCCCTGCTTGGCGGGGGGTGAACCCGGAGCACCGACATGCCACCAGGTCTTGCCGTCCCACACCGGAACACGCCGGTCCGGGGCGCTGACCCGCACGTAGACGTCCGGCCCGGTGGTGAGCCGTTCGATCTTCACCTCGCCGGTGGGCACCTTCAGGGAGGTGGTCTCCAGACCACGCTGCGCCTTCGGGTCCCAGAGCACCACAGTGCCGTCCCCGCCCGTCGTCCCGCCGCTGCTCAACGTCAGCTTGTAGGTCTGCTGGTCGACCTTCCCGGCGGCGGCCTTGAGCACACCGACCGGGTCGGTCGGAGCCGCCGACGCCACCGGGCGACCCGCGTCGGTCTCATTCCCGGTGGCCACGAGTGCCCACACCCCGGCGGCGACAGCCACCGCGAGAATGACACCAGCGGCGATCAGCTTCGGCTTCTGCACTGTCATCTCCCCCGGGGCGGTGCGGTCCGGCCAGACTAGCCGGACCGCCCTCCGCTGTGCGCCGGGTCGGCCTCCCGGCCGACTGTGCTCCGGGTCGGCCTCCCGGCCGATCAGGCGCGGCTGATCGCGTTGGCGTGGATCGCCTCGTTCAGGTACGCGGCCAACCCCGGGGCGATGTTCTCGTAGTGTGCGGTGAACCGCTCGTCGGCCAGGTACATGTCGGCCAGGCCGGTGTGGATCTCGTACGAGCACTCGTAGAACCAGCGGCTGATGAGCTGCCGGTGCTCCTCGGCCAACTCCATCGCCTCGGCGCTGTCGGCTGGCGCGCCCGAGGCCATCAGCGCGACGATCCGCCGACCCCAGTCCTCGTTCTCCGCCTTGATCCGCAGCCAGTCTTCCTTGGTGTGGCGCGAGGCCCGCCGGTTCGACTCCCGGTACGCGTCGGTGCCACCCCAGCGTTGCTCCGCCTCGGCCTCGTGCTCCTCCGGCGTGAAGTCACCGAAGACCTCGAACCGCTCCTCGGGAGTGAGTTGGATGTTCAACTTGCTCGCCTCCATCGCGAACTCGATCGCCGTGACCATCTCCTGCAACCGCTTGATCCGTACCGTCAGCAGCTCGTGCTGCCGGCGCAGGTGCGCGGCCGGGTCGGCCGCCGGGTCGTCGATGATCGCGGTGATCTCCTCAAGCGGGAAACCCAGCTCCCGGTAGTACAGGACGAGTTGCAGCCGTTGCAGGTCCGCGTCGTCGTAGCGGCGGTAACCGGCCGAGGTCCGCCCGCTCGGCGAGAGCAGCCCCACCTCGTCGTAGTGGTGCAACGTCCGGACCGTCACGCCGGCCAGCTTCGCCACCTGACCCACCGTGTACGCCATGGTTCCCCTCCCTTCCGGGAACCAGGCTGCCGCCTGCCGCTACGTCAGGGTCAAGCCCGATTCTGACCCACCATCGCGGGGCCGTCCGGCCGCCCGTACAGATAGCCCTGACCGCGCGGGCAGCCGATCGCGGCGACCGCCTCGTGCTGGCGTTCGGTCTCCACCCCCTCGGCGACCACCGCAAGGTCGAACGCGCCGGCCAGTCGGGTCACCATCTCCACCGTGGCGTATGCGCGGTCGTCCGACCCCAGGCGGGCCACGAACGAACGGTCGATCTTCAGCTCGGTGGCCGGGATGCGGTGCAGGTAGCTCAGCGACGAGTAGCCGGTGCCGAAGTCGTCGATGGCGATCTTGATGCCCAGCTCGCGGAGCTGGTGCAGCCGCTCCAACACCGTCTCGGTGCCCTCGATCAACGCCGACTCGGTCAACTCCAGGGTCAACGCCCGCGGAGCCAGCCCGGCGGCGCTGACCGCCGAGGTGACAGTGGCGATCAGATCCGGGCGACGCAGGTGCGCCGCCGCGATGTTCACCGCGACGGTCGCCTCCGGCGCACGGCCCCGCCAGGTAGCGGCGGCCCGGCACGCCTCGTGGATCACCCACCTGTCGATCGGCAGGATCAACCCGGTCTCCTCGGCCAACGGCAGGAACTTCGCCGGCGGCAGCATCCCCAGGCGAGGATGCCGCCACCGCACCAACGCCTCGGCGCTGCGGACCGCGCCGGTGCCCAGGTCCACGATCGGTTGGAACTCCAGGTGCAGCTGGTCCTCGTCCACCGCCCGGCGCAGGTCCGCGATCAGTTCGGCGCGGGACACCGCCGACTCGCGCAGCGCCGGGGTGCACGTCCGGTACGCGGACTTCCCGGCCGCCTTCGCCGCGTACATGGCGATGTCGGCGTCGCGCAGCAGGTCGGTGTGGGAGGCGTGCTGCGGACCGAACTCCGCGATGCCGATGCTCGCGGACGGGTGCACCCCGACGTCCTCCTCGTCGTCGGAGGGCCGCAGCGCGTCCAGCAGCCGTTCGGCGAGCCGCTCCGGTGAGACGGGACCGTCGCCGTCGACCAGCACGGCGAACTCGTCTCCGCCCAGCCGGGCGATCGTCCCGTCGCCGTCCACGGCAGCCCGCATCCGGGCCGCCAACCCGGTCAGCAGGGTGTCCCCGGTGGCGTGCCCGAACCGGTCGTTGACCTGCTTGAACCCGTCCAGGTCGAGCAGCAGCACGGCCACCGGCCGGTCGTCGCGCAGGGCCAGGCGCAGCCGCCTGTTGAACAGCAGCCGGTTGGGCAGCCCGGTGAGCTGGTCGCCGTACGCGAGTCGGCGCAGCCGGGCCACCAGCCGCAGGTTCTCGTTGGCGGCCAACCCCTGCCGTACGGCGAGGGCGGCCAGCAGCACCATCATGGTCACGAACACCAGCTGCGGGGTCTGCCCGGTGGGCCGACGGGCCAGCACCACCGCGATGATCGCCCCGCCCACCGGCAGGTACGGCAACGCCCCGCGCCACCAGGGCGGCAGTGGTGACTCGGCGGTGTCGTCGGTGCCGTCGCAGTCCGGCGGCGGCGGCTTGCGGGTGGCCAGGCCGATCAGCAGGTAGCTCAGCGGCCAGCACAGGTCGATCGGGTGACCGGCGGCGTAGTCGGCGCGGGCGACCAGCGACACGTAGACGACGTCGGCGACGACCCGCAGGGTGAGGCTCCCCGCGAGCAGGCTCATCGGCTGCCACATCGGCCGGGCCGGGCCGGACACCGCGACCAGGATGGTGAGCTGCATCAGGTCGAACATCGGGTAGAGCAGCCCCAACGTGCGCGCCGTGTCGGCCAGCTCGGCGGCGGCCACCCCGCGGTAGACCAGCACCCAGGCGATCGGCACCAGGGCCAGTGCGACGATGATCCCGTCCAGCAGGGTGCGGGCCCGCCCCACCGCCGAGCGGGGCGCCGACGGTGAGCTGAGCAGCGCGGCCGTACCGGTGAGGATGCCGGCGGTGAAGACCACCCCGACCACCGGCGTGTGCGGCAGGTCGCCGCCGACGAGACGCTGCACCGTCCAGATCGCCCGGCCCACAGCGGCGAGCGCCATGGTGACGGCGAGCAGAGCCCAGAATCTGCGCAGCGGCGCAGGATGCCGACGGGCCACCCCGATGCACGCGAGCGTCGCCCAACCGGCGACCAGCAGCGCGCCGATGTCACTGACCAGCGCGGCTGCGGGCAGGGCGGCGACCAGCCAGGCTGCCTCCACGACCAGGACGGTGCCGGCGACCAGCAGACCGAGACGGCCCGCCCAGGGGCTTGTCGACGCGCGCCGGTCAGCGGGGTCGGGACGCGCGGGCGGTGCCGACGCGGTCGACACCACGACGGCCTGGCTCACGTCCTGCGGTGACACGGCGAACGCTTCGGCTCTCTCTCGTGGTGCACCCTCGACGCTGAGGACCGGTCCCGGCAAACCTCGCAAAGCCTAGTCAGCGGTCGGATGCCCCGCCAGGGCCGAACGGCAGGCCTGTCGGTGACCAAAGGTGCGGCAACCCTCCGGCCACATGCGACGGACGTCGGTGCTCCTCGGTCAACGGCCGGTGCTCCTCGGTCAACGGCCGGCGGAGCGGTTCCACGGTGAGCGGGGCAGTGTGGTGCCGGCCAGAGGGCGACGTGCCCGACGGCGTTTGCGCCGGCCGGGGGTGCAGGGCGGACGGGCCACAGTGTGCACCGCCACGTCGACCGGGGGCGTCGGTCGACCGATCAGCCAGCAGAGGAAGCGTTCCATCGACGGATCAGCCGACCGGGAGGCGCTGGGCATCGGCCTTGGCGATCTCGTACTCCGCCCCGCAGAACGTGCACTGCTGCGCGTACCGGGTGCGGATGGGGATGAGCGGAATGAAGAAGAGAGTAAATTTCGTCGCCCGTCGGGTGATCACCTGCGCGGCATGGTTGCCGCAGTGTCGGCATACCTGCTGCACGACACCGGACCGGTCGACCTTGGTACGCAGACCAAAGATGAAGAACATCGCCCGCCAGTACCCACTCAACAGCGAAAAGTCACCAGATCCCACCGGTGGATCAGAACCGGAAGGTCCGGCAAGCCCCATGAAGGTATAGCGAACGGTATACTACTCTCCCGTGCAGGAGGAGTGGGACGTCTTCGTCGTCGATGAGGTCCGCGCCTGGATCGACAGCCTCGACCAGGCGACCCTTGCCCGGGTCGTGCAGGCGATCGACGCGCTCGCCGAAGCCGGGCCCGGGCTGGGACGCCCCCTCGTCGACACGATCAGTGGGTCGTCGATCGCGAACCTGAAAGAGTTGTGTCCCGGCACGGTCCGCATCCTCTTCGTCTTCGACCCGTGGCGCGCAAGCATTCTGCTGGTCGCCGGCGACAAGGCGGGCCAGTGGACGAGTTGGTACCGACAGGCCATCCCGTTAGCCGAACAACGGTACGAGATCTACTTGAAGGAACGTGCACAGCAGGAGGGGGGACGGCGGTGAGTGGTCACGTGCGGTGGTCAGACATCCGGGCGGAGTACGTGCAGCGCGCTGGCGGCGAGGCGGCTGTCGAAGAGGGCAAGCAGGAGTTGCTCGCACAGGTTGTCGGGCACCGCCTCGCGGAGGTACGACGCTCCCGCGGCTTCACCCAGCAACAGATCGCCGACCGGATGGGCGTGACCAAGGGTCGGATCTCCCAGATCGAGCAGGGCCGGATTTCCGGCCAGGAGGTGGTCGCTCGCTACGCCGTCGCCCTCGGTGGCCGGCTACACCAGGCGATCTACTTCGACGACGGCGACATCGCCGCCATCGCCTGAGCCCGCCCAGTCGCCCAACGCATGATCGTGCTCGATCCAGGATGTAGTGCCCTCGCGAAGCCAACGAGGCCACTGGATCCCTGATCGAGCACGATCAAGCAGCGCGGGGCGGCTCAGTTGGTTGGCTGGGGCTCCAGGCCGGGGATCTCCTCGGAGAGCCAGATCGGCTGCCAGTTCGGCACCTCGTGGAAGCGGCGCAGCTCGAACAGCCCGGCAACCGAGCCGCTCCAGGCCCCGTACGGGGGGTTGGCCTCGTCGAAGCCGCTCTGCACGAAGGTCAGCGTGGTCCGGCCACCGGACTCGGCCAGCTCCCAGCTCGTCACGCCGGTCGGCCCCCAGTCGACGGACATCCGGCGACCGGGCTCCAGGTCGACGACCTTGGCCGCGTAGCCGGTCTCGAAGCCACCCATGGCGTACCGGCCGCCGACCCAGGGCTCGATGCCGATCGGGTAGCCGAACCAGGCGCTGGCCTGCTCGGAGTCGGTCAGCGACTCCCACACCTTGTCGGCGGGGGCGGCGATGACCAGCTCGCCCCGCAGGTCGGCGGAGGTGAAGTCGGTGCGGGGCAGCAGTGGCTTGCCCTCCACGTGGGCGGCCAGGTTGGCGATGGACAGCGCCCAGTACGTCTGGAGCACGCCCCGGATGGTGGAGCCGCTCATCGCCTCGGCGAAGTCGAAGTGGCTCTGGATCAGCGTCAGCACTGTGCTGTCGGGGCCCTCGGCGGTCAACTGGAACTCGGTGGTGGTCTCCACCCCGTCGAGCAGCCAGCCGAAGCGCAGCGTGTCGTCGTCGGCGTGCAGCAGTCGCTGATGCGGGGCGTCACCCTCGGGCGTGTAGCGGCCCCAGAACTCGTACCGCTGAGGCAGCTCGACCTCGGCGTGCTCGGCCAGCCAGAGACGCAGCTCTGCCGGGTCGGTCAGGGCTTGGCGGACGCGCCCGACCGGCGCGGAGAGACGGGCCTGAACCTTCATCGGCTCACTCATTGTCGTTCCCTTTCGGATAGCAGGCGACGGCCAGCTTGAAGGCATCTCCTTCGCTGCCGCCGTAGCGGGTGAACAACTCCTGAAGTGCGGTTTGCAGGTCGTGCAGGAACTGTTGGCGCTGCTCGGCCGGCACCCGGATCTCGCCGGAGACCCCGATCGAGGGCAGCTCGGGTGCCGCGCGGTCCAGGCCGGCGATGTCGGCCTGGACCTCCTCCATCAGGTCGAGCAGGTAGCCCAGGCTCAGCTCGTCGCGGGCCCGGCGTAGGCCGATCCGGCCGACGAGCCGTGGGGACAGCCAGTAGGACCGGGCGGCGGCCTGGTAGATGCCCTCGGTGATGCCGCGGACCTTGCGTTCGTTGACCAGCTCGACGAGGCCGGCCGCGACGAGCTGCTTGACGTGGTAGTAGACGCGCTGCGGCGTCTGGTCGAGTCGGGCCGCGACCTCGGTGCAGGTGCGCGGTTCGGCCAGTTGCCGCAGCACCTCGACGCGTTGCGGCTTGAGCAGGACTTCGGCCTGCTCGATCTGCTCCAGGTACAGGACGTCTCTCATGACAAAATCAGTTTGTACGTACAAAACTTGTTTGTCAATCAGTTCGCGAAAAGCCGCGCCGACGTTCTCGACGCGGCTTCCCGCGACACTCAGCGGATGGTCAGGGCAACCAGTCGGGTCGCAGCGGGTAGCCGTTCACCCCGTCCGGGCCGTTGTGCGTAGCCAGCACCTGGTGCAGCTGGATGCCGTTGCGCTCGAACGCCATCCGCGACCCCGCCATGTACAGCCCCCACACCCGAGCGGTGCCCGCGCCCACCTCGGACACGCAGAAGTCCCAGTGCTCGACCAGGTTGCGACACCAGGCGGCCAGCGTCAGCGCGTAGTGCTGGCGCAGGTTCTCCTCGTGGTGCACCTCGAATCCGGCGTCGTGGATCTCGCTGATCAGCCGGCCCGGGCCGGCCAACTCGCCGTCCGGGAAGACGTACCTGTCGATGAACGCGCCGGAGCGGTGCGGCGCCCGATTGTCCGCGCGGGTGATGCAGTGGTTGAGCAGACGCCCACCCTGCCGCAGCCGACTGCGCAGCGCCCCGAAGTAGGTCGGATAGTTGCGCACCCCGATGTGCTCGGTCAACCCGATCGACGAGACGGCGTCGAACTGCTCCGCCGGCGCGTCCCGGTAGTCCATGTGCCGCACCTCGGCCAGCCCGGTCAACCCCTCCCGCTCGATCGCCGCCTGCGCCCACTGCGCCTGCGCCTTCGACAGGGTCACCCCGAGCGCCTTGACGCCGTACTCGCGCGCGGCGTGCCGCACCATGCCACCCCAGCCGCAGCCCACATCCAGCAGCCGCATCCCCTTCTTCAGCGCCAGCTTGCCAGCGACCAGGTCGTACTTCGCCGCCTGGGCCTGCTCCAGCGTGTCGTCCGGAGAACGGAAAACCGCGCAGGTGTACGTCATCGACGGGCCGAGCACCTTCTCGTAGAAGGCGTTGGAGACGTCGTAGTGGTGCGAGATCGCCGTGCTGTCGCGGACCCGGGAGTGCCGCAGCCCGTTCACCACCCGCTTCCACCGTGGCAGCGCCTCCTGCGGCGGTGCCGGCGGCGGCATCAGCCTCTCCCAGCCCAGCCCACGGACCAGCGTCAGCCCCTCGGTCAGCGACGGTGGGCGCAACCGCAGCTCGTCCTTGAGCACCCGCAACGCCTCGTACGGGTCGCCCGGGTGCACCCCCTGCAACGCCAGGTCGCCACTGACGTACGCCCGGGCCATGCCCAGGTCGCCAGGGGCGGTGAGCAGGTACGACAGGCCACGCTCGGAACGGATCGCCAGGGTGATGCCGGCGTCGGACGGGCCGACGGCGCTGCCGTCGTACCCGGTGATCCGCACCGGCAGTGGTCCCGTGGTGACCGCGCGGACGACGTCCGCCACGGTCGGACCCGTGCGCCGGCCCCCCGCCGGCGGGGTGGCGGGAACGCTCGCCGCCCCTTGATCTCTGTCGGTCAGGCTCATGCTCGTGCTACCGCCTTTTCGTACAGTCCCGTCAGCCGGTGGTCCGGGTCGTAGCGGTCTTTCACCGCCCGCCACGTGTCGCCGCCGTAGAGGCGGTCGAAGGCGTCCCGGTCGTAGTACGCGTCCGAGTAGAGCGACTTGTGCCCGCCCGACTCCGACACCCTGCGTTCGATCGTGCGGTTGACGTCGCCGTCGGCGGCGCCCGGCGCGATCGGCACGCTCCCCCAGAACCCGATGTTGACGTAGTCCTGCCCCGGCCGGAGTGGATACAGCGGCCACGACCGCGCCGAACCGGGCCCCGCCGGCTCACGCAGTCGCAACGGACACAGCCACACCGGGTTCATCCCCACTGTGCTGGCGAACCAGCGCAGGAAGTCCGCCGTCTCGTTCAGCGGGATCTCCACGTCCTGCACGACCCGCTCCCGGGCCGGCTGGCCGCGCAGCCGGTCGATCCGGGCCGCCACCTGGTGGCGGTGTTCGAGTCGGACGAGCCGGTGGTAGAAGTCGCTGCGCCGGTAACGGGCCGGCCAGAACCGGCGTACGACCGGGTGCTGCGCGCCGAACGCCGCCGAGCACCAGAACCAGTCGGTGTCCCAGCGCCACAGATAGTCGTACGCGGTGAGCACGTCACGGGTGCGCTGGCGCAGCGACCGGTAGTAGATCGCCTGGCCGGTGTAGTCGCTGGGCGGATCGGCGGCGTCGGTGAACGTGGCGAACACCAGGTACGCCTCGCCGGGGCTGAACATCACCCCGTCCATCGCGTCGACCGGCTCGCCGGCCCAGGAACGGGTCGCGGTCACCTCCGCTATCGCATCGGTGAGCGCCTCCAGTTGGGTGAACCGGACGTTGCGCAACGCCACGTACCGGCCGACCGGTTGCAGCTCGATGCGCAGCCGGGTGGCGTAGCCGAGGCTGCCCAGCGAGTTGGGGAACGCGGTGAACAGGTCCGCGTGCTCCCCTTCGGGTCGGGCGGTGATGATTTCACCGGTGCCGGCGAGCACGTCCAACTCGCGTACCGACTCGTGCGGCAGGCCGTTGCGGAACGAGGTCGACTCGATCCCGAGGCCGGTCACCGCGCCGCCCAGCGTGATGGTGCGCAGTTGCGGCACCACCAGCGGCATCAGCCCGTGCGGCAGCGTCGCGTCGACCAGGTCCTCGTACGTGCACATGCCCTGCACGTCGGCGGTACGGCCGGTCGGCTCGACCGACAGCACCCCGTTCAGGGCACTCACGTCGAGGCCCGGGGTCCGGGGAGCGGACCGGGGGCGGAACAGGTTGGAGGTCCGTTTGGCCAGCCGGACAGGCTCGCCCGTGGGCACCGCGGCGTACGACCGTCGCAGCGTGTCCACCGCTTGATCATGGTCAATGGGGTGATCCACACGCTCAGCGCGCATGTGATCACCTTACGCTCGCGTTTCGGAAACCGTGGGATGTCGACGATGGCAGTTTCCCGTCCGCCACGGAGCCCGACGGTTACCGTGGCGGGCATGCCATCGCCCGCGATCACCGCCCTGGACGCCGCCGGACTCCCGTATCGGCTGGTCAGCCACGGTGAGGTCCGCAGCCTCGCGGAGGCCGCCGCGGCCCAGGGCGTGGCCGTCTCCGATGTGGTGAAGACCATCGTGGTCCGTCGCGGTGCCGACGATCACCTGTTCGTGCTCACCCCCGGCGACCGGGTCATCTCCTGGCCCAAGCTGCGCGCGCTGCTCGGGGTGCAGCGGCTCTCCATGCCCGACGCGGCGGGCGCACGAGCCGCAACCGGCTACGAACGCGGCACCATCACCCCGTTCGGCGCGAGCACTGCCTGGCCGGTGATCGCCGACGAGCGGCTGCGCGGCCGGGAGATCAGTCTGGGGGCGGGCGAGCGTGGCCTCGCCGTCGCGGTCGACGCCGACGCCGCGATCGTCGCCCTCGACGCCACAGTTGCCGACGTCACCGACCCGCAGCCCGCACGCTGAGCGCTGCACGTCGCCGCCGGACTGGCTCCGGCGCGCCGCCGTGGGCGAGGATGGCGCGTATGTCCGCGCCCCAGGAACGCCCCGACCCCGCCGGCACCGTCTACGGCGGGCGACCGGCGCCGAGCCCCGGGCCGCTGTCCGACCCGCTGCTGCGGGTCGCGGTGGCGGTCGGGGTCGTCGGCGCGCTCCTGGGGGTGGTCTTCGCGACCGGGCTGTTCGACGGGGACGCCGAGCAGCCGGTCCCGGCGGCGGTCGGCACGCCCTCCACCGCCGCGGAGCCGACCGAACCGGCGGCCGAGCCGAGCCCGACCGCACCGACCGAGCCGGCACCGACCACGCCGGCCGGGCCGCCCACCGGGCCGAAGGTGTTCCGGGTCGCCTCCGGGCTCTGCCTCGGGCTCGACGGCGACGGCAAGGAGGCCGAAGCCCAGTTGGCCGCGTGCAGTGGCGGCCCGGAACAGCAGTGGGTGGTCAACCCGATCGGCGCGGACGTGGTGACGTTGACCAACGCCGCCCACGGGCAGTGCCTGGACGTCGAGGGCGGCAGTCGGGACGACGGCGCGCAGTTCCTGCAGTTCCCCTGCCACGGCGAGGCCAACCAGCAGTGGCGGCTCTCCGCGACCGGCACCGGTCCGGTGCTGCTGGTCGCGGTGCACAGCGGCAAGTGCGCGCAGGCCGACGACGACGGCATTGAGGCGGGCGACGAGGTCCGGCAGCGGCCCTGCGACGGCCGACCGGCCCAGCAGTGGACCCTCAGCTGACGGCCCGGCCTCAGCCTCGGAAGCTCCACGCCCTGGGCGCGGTCGCGGCGGCGAGCACGGCCTCCGGCACCGGCCGACCTGGTCGCCGACGCAGCAGCAACGACAGGCCGGCTGCGCCGATCGACAGCGCACCCGCCACGTACCAGGCCATCGCGTAGTCGCCGAGCCGGTCCCGGACCAGTCCCGCGCCGGTCGCGGCGAGCGCCGCGCCGAACTGGTGCGCCGCGAAGACCCACCCGAACACGACAGCTCCGGCCCCACCGAAGTACTCCCGGCACAACGCCACGGTCGGCGGCACGGTGGCCACCCAGTCCAGGCCGTAGAAGACGATGAACACCAGCATGCTCGGCTGGGCGGTGCCGGAGAACAGGCTCGGCAGCACGAGCAGGGACGCCCCGCGGAGCGCGTAGTACAAGCCGAGCAGCAGCCGACTGTCCACCCGGTCGGTGAGCCAGCCCGACGCGATGGTGCCGACAATGTCGAAGAGCCCCACCAGGGCGAGCAGCCCGGCCGCCGTGGTCTGCGGCATGCCGTGGTCGTGCGCGGCCGGCACGAAGTGCGTACCGACGGATCGGCACGGCCCAGTACCTGTCCCCCGAGCAGGCGCGCGGCGAGGCCGTCGACGCCCGCTCCGATGTGTACGCCGCCGGCTGCGTGCTCTTCG